>DATENV010000218.1:0-5886 GCA_035274805.1 Sphingomicrobium sp.
AGCCGATCAGGCGCGCGCTTCCATGCGGCGCGCTCGCCGCGACCATTCCGACCACGCCGCCCGCCGGGCCCGACAGGATCGCATCCTTGCCGCGAAAGGCGGTGGCCTCGGCAAGGCCACCGTTGGACTGCATGAAGTGGAGGTCCGCCGCACCGGGCAGGCCGGCCGCCACGCGGTCGACGTAGCGCCGCAACACCGGCGACAAATAGGCGTCGACCACGGTCGTATCGCCGCGCCCGACCAGCTTGATCAGCGGCGCGACCTCGTGGCTTACCGACACCTGCGAGAAGCCCAGCTCGCGAGCGAGCTTTGCCAGCCGCGCCTCATGATCGGGATAGCGCCACCCGTGCATCAGGATGATCGCCAGCGCATCGATCCCTTGCTCACGGATTGAGCGCAATTCGTCGCGCGCCGCCGCATCATCGAGCGCAACGAGCACTTCCCCACCGACACCGACGCGCTCGTCGATTTCGACCACGCGTTCATAAAGCATCGACGGCAGCAGGATGTGCCGCGCGAAGATGTCGGGCCGCGCCTGGTAGCCGATCCGCAGCGCGTCGCCGAAGCCGCGCGTGATCGCCAGCGCCACCCTTTCGCCCTTGCGTTCGAGCAGGGCATTGGTCGCGACCGTCGTGCCCATGCGCACCTCGGCAACTTCGCCGCCTTCCTCCGCGAGCACGCGGCGGATCGCTTCCAGCGCCGCGTCTTCATAGTGTCCCGGATTTTCGGACAGCAGTTTCTCGACCCGGACCCGGCCATCCGAGGCGCGCGCGACGACGTCGGTGAAGGTCCCGCCGCGATCGATGGCGAAGGTCCATGAATGATTCACGCCCGCCGCTCTAGGGCCTTTGCGCTCCAGACTGCACCCCCTATGGGGCGGCCATGGCTGTTCTGGTCACCGGGGCTGCGGGGTTCATCGGTGCCGCAACGTCGCAAGCGCTGCTCGAGCGCGGCGACGCGGTGGTCGGCATCGACAACCTCAATGGCTATTACGATCCCCAGCTCAAGGAAGCGCGGCTCCGCAACCTGCAGCAGCGGTTCGGCGATCGCTTCCGCTTCGAGCGCGTCGATTTCGCGGACGCGCAAGCGCTGGAGAGCGCCGCGGCAGACATCAGCATCGACGGCATTGTGCACCTCGGCGCCCAGGCGGGCGTCCGCTACAGCCTCGAGAACCCGCAGGCCTACGTTCATTCGAACCTCGTCGGCCATTGCAACATGCTCGAGCTCGCGCGCGCCCGGCAGGTGCGGCACATGGTCTATGCCTCGTCGTCCTCGGTCTATGGCGGCAACAAGAGCCTGCCGTTCCGCGTCGAGGACCGGGTCGACCATCCGCTCTCGCTCTATGCGGCGACCAAAAAGGCCGACGAGCTGCTGAGCGAAAGCTATGCCAGCCTCTATCGCATGCCGCTCACCGGACTGCGTTTCTTCACGGTCTATGGGCCGTGGGGCCGTCCCGACATGGCGATGTGGATCTTCCTGAAGGCGCTTTACGCCGGCGCGCCGCTGCCCTTGTTCAACGGCGGCGAGATGCGCCGCGACTTCACCTACATCGACGATATCGTGCGCGGCGTCGTCGCCTGCCTGGATGGCCCGCCGGCCGACGACGGCGAGGTCAAGGCCGGCGGCAGCAGCAGCCCGCACGCACTGTACAACATCGGCAACAGCCGCAGCGAGGACTTGATGCGCGTGATCGAGCTGCTCGAGCAGGAAACGGGCCGCAAGGCGCTGCTCGATCCCAAGCCGATGCAAATCGGCGACGTCAAGGAGACGTTCGCGGACATCAGCGCGATCGAGCGCGACCACGGGTTCGCGCCGACTGTGAGTATCGAGGAAGGCGTGCCGCGTTTCGTCGCCTGGTATCGCGAGTACCACAAGGTTTGAGCCTGCCGCCGATCCTGTCGCGCCTGCGCTTGCCCGTCATCGGCGCGCCGATGTTCATCGTCTCGAACCCGAAGATGGTGATCGCGCAGTGCACCAGCGGCATCGTCGGCAGCTTCCCCGCGCTGAACGCGCGGCCGGCGTCGCTGCTCGACGAATGGCTGCACCAGATCACGGAGGCGCTCGCGGCTTGGGACCGCGACCATCCCGAGCAGCCGGCAGCGCCTTATGCGGTCAACCAGATCGTCCACCGGTCCAACGACCGCTTCGAGCATGACATGGAAGTGTGCGCGAAGTGGAAGGTGCCGATCGTCATCACCTCGCTCGGCGCGCGCGTCGAGCTCAACCAGGCGGTTCACGGCTGGGGCGGGATCACGCTCCACGACGTCATCGATGACCGCTTCGCCCGCAAGGCGGTCGAGAAGGGCGCAGACGGGGTCATCGCCGTCGCCGCCGGCGCGGGCGGGCACGCCGGCCGCTGGTCGCCGTTCGCGCTGCTCCAGGAAATCCGCGCCTGGTTCGACGGGCCGCTGATCCTGTCGGGCGCGATTGCCAACGGGGGGGCAGTGCTCGCCGCGCAGGCCGCGGGCGCAGATCTCGCTTATGTCGGGTCGCCGTTCATCGCGACCGAGGAAGCCAACGCGCCCGATGCTTACAAGCAATCGATCGTCGACAGCGGAGCGGCGGACATCGTCTATTCCGACCTCTTCACCGGCGTGCACGGCAACTACCTGCGGTCGTCGATCGTCAATGCGGGGCTCGACCCGGACCAACTGGCCGCGGGCAGCCTCGATACGATGAAATTCGGCTCCGAGGGGTCGAGCAAGTCGAAAGCGTGGCGCGACATCTGGGGATCGGGTCAGGGGATCGGCGCGGTCGACCGAATCCGCCCCGTCGCCGATTATGTGGACCTGCTCGCCGAGCAATATGCCGCCGCCAGGGCGCGGGTCTGCGCTAGCTGATCGCTTCCAGCGCGCGTCGCCAGCTCGCCGGCATTTCGACCGGTCGGCGACTGCTCCGGTCGACCAGCACATGCACGAACTCGCCTTGCGCCGCGGCCTCGTCGCCATCGGCGCCGAACACCCCGATGCGGTAGCGAACGCTCGAGCGGCCTAACTCGGCGACCGCCAGCCCGACCTCGACGTCCTGCGGAAATGCCAGCGGCGCGAGGAACGCGCAGCGCGTTTCGACGACGAGCGCGATCGGATCGCCATTGTGGATGTCGAGCAGCCCCTCCCCGACCAGCCAGCCATTCACCGCGCTGTCGAACCATTGGTAGAAGACGGTGTTGTTGACGTGGCCGTAAGCGTCATTGTCAGCCCACCGCGTCGTGAACGTCCGCCATATTTTGAAATCGGACCGCGGCGCCGCGCGCTCACGGCTCACCAGGCAGCCTCGTACAGCCGCTGCGCGTCGCTTTCGCTGATCTCGCACGGGTTGTTCACCAGCAGGCGCGTCTGCTTCATCGCTTCTTTAGCGAGTACAGGCGCTTCCTCGAACGAAACGCCGTGATCGCGCAGCCTGAGCGCCAGCCCGCTGTCCTTTGCGAGCTCGTCGAGCCGCTCGATCAGCAGGGCCGCGCGCGCCTGGCTTCCCTCCGCCGCGCAATCCGGCTCGATGATCTCGGCAAGCTCGGCATAATGATCGCGCGCCGCCTCTAGATTGTGGGCAAGCACATGCCGCAACATCAGTGCGTTGGTGAGGCCGTGCGGCAAGTGATGCAGCCCGCCGAGTGGGTAAGCCAGCGCATGCACGCCCGCGACCGGTGCATTCGAAAAGGCGAGTCCGGCGAGGTGCGCGCCGAGCAGCATCGCCGACCGCGCCTCGAGGTTGTCGGGCTGCTGGATCGCGGCGAGCAGGTTGGTGCTCAGCAGCCGCAACGCTTCCCGCGCCAGGGCATCCGACAGCGGGTTCTTGAGCCGGGCCGAGGTATAGGCCTCGACCGCGTGGACGATCGCGTCGATCCCCGTCGCCGCGGTGATATGGCGCGGTAGCCCCAGCGTCAGGGTCGCATCGAGCACCGCCCAGTCGGCGATCAGCGGCGCGGAGTTGACCGCGAGCTTGACCCCGCCTTCGCAGGTGATGACCGAGATCGGCGTCGCTTCCGAGCCCGTTCCGGCGGTCGTCGGGACCAGCGCGAGCGGCAAGCGCTGGCCAGTGGCAATGCCGACGCCCCAGATTTCGTCGAGCTCGTCCCCTGATCCCAGCAGGTAAGCGGCGAGCTTGGCGACATCCATCGGGCTCCCGCCGCCGAATCCGACAACGCTTGCCGCGCCGGCCGAACGGCCGGCCTCGGTCGCAGCCAGCAGGGTGTCTTTCGACGGGTCCGCTTCGACCGCGTCGAACACGACCAGCTCGCGCGTCGCACCGATCGCTTCGCGGTAAGCGTCGGTCAGCCCGAGTCGGACCAGTCCCTCATCCGTGACGAGCAGGCATGGCCCCGGCGGCAGCTTGTCGGCGAGCGCCTGCGCCTGGTCAGGTCCGGCAAGCAGCCGTGGGCCGGGATTGAAGGTGAACGGCCGCATCGGCCGCCCTGTTAGCCGCTCTGCCCGCCGAGTCCACGCTCGAGGCGGCCCATCAATGCTCGCGCCGGGCTTTGCGGCGCCTCGGTCTCGAGCCCGCCGTCATCCAGCCGCTTGACCCGCGCGTAGAGGTCCGCGCTCGAGCTGATGAGCTTGCGCGCCGATGGCGGGAGCGTCGCGACCACTGCCGGGTCGCTGCCCTGCGCATGGCCAAGCCGGCGGTCGGGCCGCCGGCCCTCGCGGCCGGGGATCTCGCCCGATTCGATCGCGCGCTGGGTCAGCAGCCAGGCGACGATGTGCATGATGCGCGTGGTCACCTTGAGCGACTCGCAGGCGAAGCCCACCCGCGCGAATGGCTCCAGCGTCGAGCGCTCGTCGCGGCCGGCATCGTCGAAATAGGAGCGCGCCTCGTCGGCGAGCAGCATCGCCTCGGTGTAAAGCGAGTCGATCAGTCGCGAGGTGATGTGCACCTCCGGCTGCGGCAGGTCCGATTCGTCCATCAACATGACAGTGCCACCGTAATTGCCTGTGGAAAACGCCCCACGCGCATCGCGAGCCCGCCGAAGCGGCACTTTGTCCCCGCGCGGGACAACAGCCCATCAATCATTCAGGCGATAATGTCGGGCACGTTCGAGTCGATAATCAGCTGAATCTGATCCTTGATCATCAGCTTGCGCCGCTTGAGCCGCGCAAGCTCCAGCTGGTCGCCAATCGGTTCCGAGCACAGGAGCCGAATGCGTTCGTCGAGCTCGCGGTGCTCGGCCTTGAGCGATTCGAGCATGCCCACCGGATTAAGGTCGTCCACGTGGGCGATTCTACCCCATCCGGATTGCCGCCGAAACCATCAGCCGGTTCACGGCGGGCAGCGCCGCCGCACCGCCGAACCGTCAAGAAGGCTCAAGACAAGGGGGCCGTTTCGTGTTTTATTACCCGATGGTGACACGCTGACCGAAAGGAACCGCACCAATGGACAAGGCAATGGCCGAGGAACTCGAATCGAAGCATGCCGCTCTTCATGCCCTCATCGAGGAAGAAGAGCATCGAGCGCACCCGGACGAAGACCTTCTCCACCGCCTCAAGAAAGAGAAACTCAGACTTAAGGACGAGCTAGCCGGCCACCTGACGCATTAGCCGGCGCCGGCGCGCGACAAATCAGTCGTCGCGGGAAATCTTTTCGATGCGCTCGTGGCGCTCCTGCGCCTCCAGCGTCATCGTCGCGATCGGGCGGGCCTCGAGCCGGCCGAGAGAGATCGGCTCACCCGTCACCTCGCAATAGCCATATTCGCCTTCGTAAAGGCGGCGGATCGCGCAATCGATCTTCGCGATCAGCTTGCGCTGACGGTCGCGGGTGCGAAGCTCGATGCCCCAATCGGTCTCGCTCGACGCGCGGTCGGCGAGGTCGGGCTCACGCAGCGAGTCGACCTGGAGCTGCGCCATGGTCGCGCGCGACTCCTCGACGATCGCTTCCTTCCAGGCTTTGAGCTTC
>DATENV010000219.1:0-2567 GCA_035274805.1 Sphingomicrobium sp.
CAAGTGCTCGGGCATCGGTCAGCGGCGCACCGGTCCTCGCACCGCGTTCCGCAGCGGCCTTGGTGACGGCATGGACGATCGGCCCATGCGTTCCTTCGACGGTCAGGACGACCGGCGTGTCAGGCGCGCAATCGCTCGACTTCGCCCACCGCTCGACCGCCAGGTGCCGCAACCAGATGGAAGCGATCCGCTTCATGCGCGAGGCTCCAGCGGCCGGGCGGCATCCCGCGGGCGCGGAACAGCTCGGCATCCCAGGCGGGCGTCCCGGGTGCGCGCGGGTCGAGCGGGTTCGGCAGCGACGGCGCGCTCACGATCCGCCAGCGCATCCGCGCGCCGCTCAAATTGGCGTGGCCGCCCAGCCGAATCAAAAAGGCGGCCACGCCAGACCGTTCCGCGGCGACCGCCAGCCGCCGCGTCGCGGTAAAGTCGAGCGCGCGCGGGTCGCCCCAGATTTCGCCGATCACGGCTGACACCGCGGCGCATCTCAGGCCCTCCTCCATCGCCCACAGCGCATCGCGGGCGTCGCGCGCCTCGACGTGGATAATGTCCCGCGTCGGAAGGCCCGGCGGATGCACGCGCCCGCTCTCGAGGATCGCCATCCGGTCCTGGACCCACAGCAAAGGCTTGTCGGTCGCGACCTGGGCCAGCAGGAACCCGGCCCAGCCGCCATCACGCGGATGGATCGCGAAGATTTCGGAAAGGGTTGGCATCCTCCCCTGCATTTGCAGGGGAGGGGGACCGCACGAAGTGCGGTGGAGGGGCTTCTGTACGGCGTGCACGCCCCCTCCACCCTTCGACGCAGCCGAATGGCCCCCGTCCCCGCCAAGCGGGGAGGAGACATCACGCCCAGCGGAGACGGCTCCGCCGGCGACCAGGGACAAGCCTCTTGCCACACGACTCACAACGTTCTTGTTCTACTTTTGTTCTTTTTCCCGCGAGTCACGGGCAAGAGTCAAGTGAGCGCATGCGCTGATGCCGGGGGCATCAGTGATCGCGAACTTGCGACTCGAATGGCCGCTTTCGAATCGGCGGCCGTCCTTCCATCTTGGTCAGGAACGCTTCGATTTCCTTGGCGATACGCGCCAGCGCCGGGCGCCATAGCACCGCGCCGACATGATAAGTGTCGATCTCCACCGCCCGGTCGACCTCATGCTCGCGGCCGCGCGCCGCACTCGGCGCGACGATCCCGTCGCGGCGCGACCAGAAGGCCAGCGTGGGCACCGGCGGCTTGCCGTCGATGCGCTGGAACGGCGGCTCGTTGACATCGTGGCCGGCGACCCGCTCGTAAAGCTCGCGAACGTTGGTGTTCGTCTTGAAGTCGCCCGAGAAAGGCGAGCACAGCGTCACCACCGCGCGCACCTTGTCGGGATGCCGATGCGCCAGCTCCCGCGCGAACATCCCGCCCAGGCTCCAGCCGATCAGCAGGACCGGCCGCCCATCGTAAATCTCATCAAGCCGGCGGCCGAGCAGCTCGAGCGTGTCGCGCTTGGCGCCGAGGTTGAGCCCGAGGCCCCACGGATAGACCCGCCATCCGGCACGGGCGAGCGCTCGGCGACAGTCCATCGTCGTCCGGTCGCTGGCGAGAAAACCCGGGAGGACGAGCGCCGGCGGCCCGTCCTCGGGGCCTCGAGGGCCCACCGGGCCAAGCCCTGCAAGGAGGCGCGGGAAGTGCCAGGCGATCTCGCGCAATCGGTGCCAGCCCGGAGGAGCAAGGTCGTCCGGGTGAACCGTGCCGGCCACTCCGGCAACCGCGGTTCGCGCCCATTTCACATCTCTAAGATGGGGCTGTTTCGTTAATGAAACAAGAATATCCGCAAAATTAACTGTGCCTTTTCAGGAACCTGCCGATTTCGCGCACCGCTTCGCGAGCGGCGCGGGCCGAAATCGCGAACGCCATGTGGGTGCAGTCGAGCTCGACGGCGTCGTCGCGCTCGCCCTCCAGTCCGCGCGCGGCGCGCGGCGCGATCAGCCCGTCCTTGCGCGACCATAAGGCCAGGTGGGGCACCGGCGGCTTGCCGGTGATCCGCGGCAGCGGCGGCGCATCGACCTTGTGCCCCGCAATTCGCTCGTAAAGGCGCCACACGTTGTTCTGCTTGGGGTCGCCGGAGAAGGGCGAGCCGAGCGTCACCACGGCGCAAACGCGCTCGGGACACGCCCGCGCCAGCTCGCGCGCGAACAGGCCGCCGAGGCTCCACCCGACCAGCAGCACTTTCCTGTCCCTGGAAATCTCGTCGAGCCGGCTCTTCAGCCGCTCCACCGTCTCCGCCCGCGCGCCCCAGTTGACGCCCATCTCCCAGCCGTGGACCCGCCAGCCGGCCTCGGCGAGCGCCTTGCGCAGCGCGCCGGTGGTGCGGTCGTGGGCGATGAAGCCCGGAATAACCAGCGCCGGCGGGCCGTCGATCGGCCCCATCGGCCGGGTCGAGCCGAACGTCCGCCATAGCCGCGGCAGGAACCAGGCGGCCTCGCCGAGCCGCAGCCGAAGCGATGGCGGCCGGTCGTCGCCTTCCCACTCCACGCTAGAGGAATTCCCTCCCCATTAGCGGCTGTAGCGCTTTCGGCAGGCGGAC
>DATENV010000220.1:0-6414 GCA_035274805.1 Sphingomicrobium sp.
CGCGACACCAGCCGCGACGAGGTCAACCAGATCCTGAAAACGGCCTCGCAAACCACCCGCTTGAAGGGCATCCTCGACTACACCGAGGAGCCGGTGGTTTCGATCGACCTCATGCACACCAGCGCAAGCTCGACCATCGACAGCCTCGAAACGGCGGTGATCGAGGGCAAGCTGGTCCGCGTGCTCAGCTGGTACGACAACGAATGGGGCTTCTCGAACCGGATGGTGGACACTGCGGCGGCAATGGGCCGGCTCGGCTGAGGTGAGCCGCTTCAAGACCCTCGACGACTTGCCGGATGATCTGACCGGCAAGAGAGTTCTGGTCCGGGTCGACCTCAACGTGCCGATGGAAGGCGCGCGGGTGACGGACGACACCCGGCTCCGGGCGATGTTGCCGACCGTGCTCGAGCTCAGCGACCGCGGCGCGATCGTGCTGCTGCTGTCGCATTTCGGCCGGCCGAAGGGCGAAGTGCGCCCGGACATGTCGACTGCGCAACTGGTGCTGCCGCTGCACCGGCTGTCGGGCCGGTCTGTCCGATTCATCGAGGACTGCCAGGGACCGCAGGCGGAACGCGCCGTTACAACCACGCTGCCCGGCAATATCGGCATCCTGGAGAATACGCGCTTCCATCTCGGCGAGGAGAAGAACGACCTCGAGCTTGCCAAGGCGATGGCCGCGCTCGGCGATTATTATGTCGACGACGCATTCTCGACCGCGCATCGCGCGCACGCCTCGACCGAGGGCATTACGCATTATTTGCCCAGTTTTGCCGGCCGGGCGATGGAGGCCGAGCTCAAGGCGCTGGAACGCGCGCTCGGCAATCCGGAGCGGCCCGTCGCGGCTGTCGTCGGAGGGGCGAAAGTCTCGACCAAACTCGCCGTGCTCGGGCATCTGGTGGGCAAGGTCGACCATCTCATCATCGGTGGCGGCATGGCCAACACCTTCCTCGCGGCGCGCGGCGTGAATGTCGGCAAATCATTGTGCGAGCATGATCTGACCGGCGAGGCCAATTCGATTTTCGAGCGGGCGGAGCAGGCCGGCTGCACGATCCATTTGCCTTACGATGTGGTGGTCGCGAAGGAGTTCGCGCCCAATCCACCGAGCCTCCGGACGTGCAACGTGCACGAGGTCGCGGCCGACGAGATGATCCTCGATGTCGGGCCCGCGGCGGTCGAGGCGCTCGCCGATGTGCTCAAGACTTGCCGGACTTTGGTGTGGAACGGGCCGCTCGGCGCGTTCGAAACGCCGCCGTTCGATGCCGCGACCGTCGCGCTCGCGAAGACGGCGGCCGCGCTGACCAAGGAAGGGTCGCTGGTGTCGGTCGCCGGAGGCGGGGACACGGTCGCCGCCCTCAACCTCGCCGGCGTGGCGGCGGATTTCACGTTCGTCTCGACCGCCGGCGGGGCGTTCCTCGAATGGATGGAAGGCCGGACCCTCCCCGGAGTCGCCGCCCTCAGCTACTAGCCGGCTTGGACGCAGAACGTGCCGGGAGTATTGCCGCAAATGATGGTCGCGCAGCGCGCTCGTTTCGCCACCAGGCTCATCCGGCGGCCGCTTCGCGACAATGCGCTTCTCGCCGAGGCCGTCGTCGCGCTCGTGGCAAGCTCGGCCGCGGTGCGCTTGCTTCCGTTTCCGACGGCGGTGCGGAGCGCATCAATAGGTTTGAGGCACCAGCGCGAGCCAGTCGATGCCGAGAGGCTCAGCCGCGCGATTGCGATCGCGTCCAACCGCGTCCCATGGCGCGCGGTGTGCTTTCAGCAGGGCCTCGCGCTGCAATGGATGCTTCGGCGGCGGGGCGTCGATGCGCGGCTTCACTACGGCGTCGGCTATGCTCCATCGAGCGATTTGCAGGCACATGTCTGGGTGAGCGTCGATGACGAGATCGTCATCGGGCACGAGGAGGCGCCCGGCTTCAAGTCCGTGGCGACTTACCCGCCACTGAGCTGAAACTTGAGCGCCTGCGCCGCCGCCGCTATCGGCGGGTCGATTAGGGACGGAGCACCAACTCGAAATGCAACAGTCGGACATGCTTGAGCAGATTGCCCGCGGAAACGGGTTCATCGCGGCGCTGGACCAGAGCGGCGGGTCGACGCCCAAGGCGCTGAAGGGCTACGGCATCGAGGAGGGTTCCTGGTCCGACGACGAGGAGATGTTCGACCTCATCCACCAAATGCGCTCGCGGATCGTCACCGCGCCCTGCTTCGGCAGCGGCAAGGTGATCGGTGCAATCCTGTTCGAACGGACGATGGACGGCACGATCGCCGGCAAGCCGACGCCGCAGGCGCTGATCGACCAGGGCGTGGTGCCGTTCATCAAGATCGACAAGGGGCTCGAAGCCGAGGCGAACGGCGTCCAGCTGATGAAGCCGATGCCCGAGCTCGATGCGCTGCTGACCCGCGCCAAGGGGCTCGGCGTGTTCGGGACCAAGGAGCGGTCGGTGATTAACCTCGCCAACCGCGACGGCATCGCCGCCGTCGTCAGGCAGCAGTTCGAGATCGCCGAGCAGGTCCTCGCCCACGGCCTGGTGCCGATCATCGAGCCCGAGGTGAACATCAAGAGCCCCGAGCGCGATGCGGCCGACCGCATCCTGCTCGACGAGATCCTGAAGAACCTCGACGCCATGCCAGAAGGCCGGCGCGTGATGCTCAAGCTGTCCATTCCGGCGGAAGCCGGCCTGTTCCTGCCCTTGGTCGGCCATCCCAAGGTGCTCCGCGTCGTCGCGTTGTCGGGCGGGTTCTCGCGAGAGGAAGCCTGCCGCGAGCTCGCCAAGAATCCCGGCATGATCGCCAGCTTCAGCCGCGCCCTCCTGTCCGATCTCCGCCACCAGCAGAGCGACGAGGAATTCAACCGCACGCTCGGCCAGGCGATCGACGAGATTTACGAGGCGTCGGTCTCACGCATCCCGGCGTGACGTTGGACGAGGCGGCGCAAGCGTTCGCGCAGGATTTCGCTGGCGGCCGGCAGGGGCCGTGCAAGCTCTACCTGATCAGCCCGCAGGAGGTCGGTGGCCGCTTTCCCGAGCGGCTGAAAGCGGCGCTCGATCCAGGCATCGCGGCGGCGTTCCAGCTTCGGGTCAAGGACATCGACGAGCATGAGCTGGCCCGGCTCGCCGAGCCGCTACAGCGGATATGCGCCGACGCCGACGTCGCCTTCATCGTCAACGACAGCATGGCGCTCGCCAAGCGTCTTGGGGCGGATGGCGTGCACCTGGGCCAAAGCGACGGCGAGGTGCGCGATGCACGGGCGCTGCTCGGTCCTTCGGCTCAGATCGGCAAGACCTGCCACGACAGCCGTCACTTTGCGATGGAAGCGGGTGAAGCGGGGGCGGATTACGTCGCCTTCGGTGCCTTCTATCCGACCACCACCAAGCCCTCGAACTACCGGCCCGATCCGGCGATCCTGACCTGGTGGTCGACCCTGTTCGAAATCCCCTGCGTCGCGATCGGGGGGATCACGCCGGACAATGCGCGGCCGCTGGTCGATGCCGGCGCCGACTTCGTCGCCGTGTGCCAGGCGGTGTGGGGCAAGGACGATCCCGGAGCAGCGGTTCAGGCGTTCGCCGAGGTGCTCGCCTAAACGAACTGCCGTTCGCGGTACCATTTGGTGACGATATATTTGGTGCCGGCCTCGACCGGCATGCCCTCGTGGAGGGTCCACGGGTTAGGACTCCCGTCGAGCGCCATGTTGTTCCAGATGAGGATCCGCCCGAGCTTCGGCTCGACCTCGAAGTCGAGCAGCTTGAACCGCGTCGCACCGCCCGCGTCGGGTTCGTTCAGATAGATCATCGCGGTCCACGTCCGCTGGCCGCCGTGCGGTTCATATTCGGCCCAATAGGGCTGGTCGATGTAGAAGAAGTCCGCGTGCTCGCGAAAGCGCTGGCCCTGCTGGTACCGCTGGCCCTGGAGCGGCTCGCCCCACGCGCGCTCGATGCCGAGCAGCTCGGCAATCCGCATCTCAACGCCGGCGATCAGCGGGTCGTAAACGTCGAGGTTGCAGCTGCAGCTGGTCCGGACGTCCTCGTGCTTCTCCTTGTTGTAGAGCGGCGAAGGAAAGCTGCCTTCGTCGATCTTGTCGCGCATCGCGGCGCAGGCCTCGGCGTTGAGAAAGCCGTCGCCGATGTACAGTTGGATGGGCTGCTTCGGGCTCGAGCAGAGCCGCCAAAGACCCGGCCGCGAGATTGTCAGCGATCCGCCGCCCGATGCCGGCGCGCAGGTCCGACCGCTGCTGGGCGAAGGGCGTCGGCGGCTCGTAGTACGGCGGTTCGGCGTCGGCCATGCGCGCCAGTTTGCTCGAGATTGGCCTTAATGCCAATCAGCTCGCCATTTGCGCCACCATCGACTTTAACGTCCGCGCATCCTCGATCGCGTGGCCGTGGATGTCATTGTTGAAGTAGCACCACACGCTGCGGCCCGCGCGCGCCTGCTCGAGGCACCAATCGGTCCAATCGACTAGAGCCTCGTCGGAGTATCGGCCGTGATATTTTCCGGCGGTTCCGTGAAAACGGACGTAGGCAGTTCCGCCGCTCGCCCAGCGCGGTGAGGCGAGACCCTTCAAATCATGCGTGACGAAGCCGACACCGTGACGATCGAGCACTTCCACGACATCCTCGTCGTACCAGCTGCTGTGCCGGAACTCGACGACCTGCTCGAGGTCCTTGGGCAGGCGCCCGAGGAAGGTGTCGAGCCGCTCGAGGTTTTTGTGGAGGCTCGGCGGCAGCTGGTAGAGAAGCGGTCCGAGCTTCTCGCCGAGCGGCCGCGCCAGGCCGATGAAGCGGTCGACCTCGGCTTCGCAGTCGAGCAGCTTCTTCATGTGGGTGATGAAGCGGTTGACCTTCACCGCATAGCGAAAGCCGGCCGGCGCTTTTTCCCGCCAGCCCTCGAAGGTCGAGGCGAGCGGCAGCCGGTAGAAGCTGGCGTTGATCTCGACCGTGTCGAACTCCTCCGCGTAGCGCACGAACCAGCGTTTTTGCGGCAGACCTTCCGGATAGAAGATCCCGCGCCAGTGCCGGTAGACCCACCCCGAGCAGCCGACGTGGATGCGCTGGGGGATGTTGGAAACTCTTGTTCGCTGCATCGTTGCAACCCAACAACGTTCACCGCCGGAGAGTTGCGAAAACCATGCTCAAAGTGATCGGGACGGCGCTGCTCACCGCCTTCGTGACGAGCATGTTCTGGATCTGGTTCTACAATTTCATGCCGCAGCCGCGGCCCGAGGTCGCGCGCAGCGGGCCGGTCGTCACCGTCAAACCGGAGAATGCGCCGCCGGTCGTCATCGCCCAGCAGATCCGCGTCGCGCCGTCGGGGCTCGCGATCCCCGTGGTGGGGATCCAAGCGGACCAGCTGACCGATACGTTCGATGCGGCGCGCGGTACCGGGCGACGTCATGACGCCATCGACATCATGGCCGCCGAGGGGACGCCGGTGATCGCCGTCGCCGACGGTACCATTGAGAAACTGTTCAACAGCGTGCGCGGCGGCCTTACCATCTACGAGCGCTCGCCCGACCGGAAGTGGGTCTATTATTACGCGCATCTGTCCGCCTATGCGCCCGGCCTTGCCGAGGGACAGCAGGTCAAGCGCGGGCAGGTGATCGCCCGCGTCGGCCATACCGGCGACGCGAGCGCGGCCGGACCGCACCTGCACTTCGCGATCAACTCGATGGCGCCGGGCGAGCGCTGGTGGAACGGCACCGCGATCAATCCCTATCCGCTGCTTGCCGGGCAAAAGGCCAGCGGCTAGGGCCGCGCCTGCTCTTTCAAACCTCTACCCAAGAGACCGGACATGAAGATCAGCGGCGTGGACATCCGTCCCGGCAACATCATCGAATATGAGGGCGGCATCTGGCGCGCCGTGAAAATCCAGCACACCCAGCCGGGCAAGGGCGGCGCCTACATGCAGGTCGAGATGAAGAACCTGATCGACGGCCGCAAGACCAACGTCCGCTTCCGCTCGGCCGAAACGGTCGAGCGCGTCCGCCTCGACACCAAGGACTATCAGTACCTGTACCATGATGGCGACATGCTCGTGTTCATGGACAAGGACAGCTACGAGCAGGTGTCGTTGCCCGAGGATCTGATCGGCGAGCCCGCGGCCTTCCTTCAGGACGGCATGGACGTGATGATGGAGCTCTACAATGAGCGGCCGATCAGCGTGCAGCTGCCCGACCAGATCGAAGCGACCATCGTCGAGGCCGACGCCGTCGTGAAGGGCCAGACCGCTTCGTCCAGCTACAAGCCCGCGACGCTCGACAACGGCGTTCGGGTGATGGTGCCGCCCCATATCACCAGCGGAACGCGGATCGTCGTCGACACCTACAACCGCGAGTATGTCCGCCGCGCGGACTGATTGATGGTCGCTCACTCGGGCCTCATCACCGTCATGCAACGTGCCGCGCGCAAGGCGGCGCCGCGGCTG
>DATENV010000221.1:0-3524 GCA_035274805.1 Sphingomicrobium sp.
ATCCCTGTTCGGCCAAGGCGATCGCCGTGTCTGAATGGTCGAATGCCGACCCGCGCGTGCCATGAGAGAAAACAATGAGCGGAAGGTCCGTCCCCTCCACTGGGCCATCGGATACGACACGCATGGCCCTCGAGCCCCGCAAGAGGATGCCCGGTTTGCCTATCGTCGGATACCAGATCGCCAACGGAAACGAACGACGCCCTTCGTCAATCGCTCGCACCTCCTGAAATCCGACTGGACGCGCTGGCGTGATTGCGGTCAGGTGCAAGTAAGTCGCGAGCCCGCTTACGGCGGCAACGATCAGAATCAGGATCACGGCCGTGATACGTGTCGCCACCCCGTCCAGCCTCATGGACCACCCGCGACGGCGCACATTTTCCACAATGCCGGTCAAATCGTCTTAGGTGCTGCACCGAGCCAGTGCCGCAAGCGAATGATCAGCCTCGGCAAAGCCTTTCTCCCAGCCGGGATTCTTCGCTCGATCAACACATGCATCGACCAACCGACGAGCACTGCGACGGCTAGGCGCAACGGCCACGGGATATCGAGGCCGTAGGCGATAAGTGAGTGGAACAGGTAGATGGAATAAGAGGCATCGCCCATTGCGACCAATGGATCGAACAAGCGGCTATCGAACACCGGGGCCAGCGACACAGCCCCCCATACAACTAGCGCCGCAGGCACGCCCCATTCCACTGCGCGCCAGATCGCGGACTCGGCGACCAGCGCTGCGCGGGCACTGCCCGTGGTGGGCGGTGTCACGATGAGCAGTGCGATCCCCACGAGAATGAATGTTCCGAAGATGGTTCGCCGCGGCAGTTTCGCGACGATTGCTCCCGCTAAGAATTCAAGCGCCATTGGGCTGCCGACGAAGTCCAGAAATGCGCCCGACGTCATAAGTGCGCTGGCCAGACACAGCGCATAGACGACGAGCGGTAAACCTGCGCCAATGCCGAGGGCAACCGTCACTCCAAGGTAAAAAAGGAGTTCGAAGCTCAGCGTCCAACCGACCGTCAGCACGGGAACATGGTACCCGTCCGCGAAGATCGGCCACAGCGAGAGGCTGGATACGAGAGAACCCTCGCCGGGCGAGAGCACCAGCAGCCAGGGAAGCACTGCGATCCACCAGATCGGGTAGATGCGCCATAGCCGGTCGCGCAGAAAATCCCCTGCCGATCGGCCGCGTGCAACGCTCGCCATGATGAAGCCAGAAATGACAAAGAACAGGTCAACCCCGAACGCACCATAGCCTTCGAGGCCCACGGGCGCATTGAGCTGTTGATAAGAATGCATGGCTGCCACCGTGCAAGCGGCGACTGCGCGCAACACTTGAATGGACCGGAGCTTTTGCACGCCCTCTCCCAGACCTTCCAGCTCCGAGTGGAATTGCCCAATACACAAGCTGCGTTAATGAACATTTTCGGTGCTCTCTGGGCCGGCAATATTCTTTCACGACCATCAGCTTGACACCTTGGACGATGACGCGCGTTTGTTGGCGGGAGGACTTGCGCACCTTGTCCAGCTATCGCGGAACCATCGACCGCCCCGGCGCCGACAATATCAGCCGGAGCAAGGCGATTGCCGCCGTCGTCGCGGTGCATGCCGCGCTCGCCTTCATCATCCTCTCGGGGCTCAACGTTCGTATGGTGCGAGGCGCGGTCGAACGGCTGACCACCATCGACATCAGGGAGCCACCGCCACCGCCGCCGATCGAGCCGCCTAAGCCCGCGCCGCGGCCGCAAGCGATGAAGAAGCCCGAAGGCGCAGCCGCCAAAAAGGCCGAGCCGACGCCGGTGGTTGCCCCGCAGCCGAAGCTGCCAGTTCCCTCGCCGATACCTGCTGCCAAAGTCGCCGGTTCAGGCAGCGCGACCAGCTCGGGCGCAGCGGCTGCGGGAACCGGCACCGGAGCCGGCGGCGCGGGCACCGGGCCGGGTGGCGGCGGGAATGATTTTTCGGGTTTCACGCCGGCGCGGCGGATCTCCAAGATCCCCGACCGCGAATATCGCATGCTGTCCTCGACCGGCCTGCGCAGTGGCAGCGTGGGCGTGACGGTCCGGGTCAACGCCGACGGCAACGTCTCCAATTGCCGCGTGGCCCGCTCCAGCGGCGACCGCTCGATCGACGCCATAATGTGCCGGCTGACGCTTCAATATATCCGTTTCGAGCCGGCCCACGACCCGCGCGGCCGCGCGGTCGCGCAAGACGTCACCTTCTTCCCGAACTGGTGGCGGCCCTAGCGCTTGCCGAGCGCCGAGCCGCTGGCCTGGTTTGCGCTGCTGGTTGCCGCCAGCCGCGCGGCGTCGCGGCCGTAGACATCGTCATAATAAGCGATCGACGACGACGACCCGTCCGGCAGTGCCGTCAGGTAAGTGATGTAAACCGGCACCGGGTTCTTGAGCGGCACTCGTTGCTCGGTCCCGGCCGATTCCCAATCGAGGTCATAGCCGAACATCCACCGCGCCAGCCGGGCCGCATCCTCCAGCCTGACGCAGCCGCCGCTGTAGAGCCGCGACGCTTCGGTGAACAGCTCGCGCTCGGGGTTGTCGTGGAGGTAGACGCCAGCCTCGTTGGGGAACATGAACTTCATCCGGCCCATCGAATTATGCGGGCCCGGCAACTGCCGGATGCGGACCTCGATCTTGCCGGCGGCGACCGCTTTCCAGTCGATCGTCTTGGGATCGATGATCTCGGCATTCTCGTCCCAGTCGGACAGCACCTGATAGCCCAGGTCGTCGAGGTACCGGAGGCCGCGTTTGACAGTGTTCGGCGCGATCCGCTCGGCGGCGAGATCCGGCGGCACGAACCAATAGGGATTCAGGCTCGCGAAGCGGATGTAAGCCGTCATCATCGGCGTCGGATATTTGGGCTTGCCGACCACCACGACCATCGAATCGACGACTCGGCCGTTCTCGAACATGTACAGGCGCTGCTGGGCCGCGTTGACCACCACATAGCGCTGCTTGCCGGCGGGGAGCGCCCGCGCGCGCTCGAGGTTGAGCGTGAGCAGCTGGCGCTGGTGCTCATCCGCATACTGATGGCTCGCCAACGCCTGCCGCAGCTGCGCATAATAAGGATGCATCCAGCCCATGTTGCGGATGTAATCGGCGAGCGATGTCGCGGCGGCGGCGTTGAGCAATGCGGCGAGCGGCGACGGGGGCTTGGGCCGGAGCTGCGGGTCGACGTAGATGATGCCGATGTTCGGATCGCGCATCAGGTCGCCGACATAGGCGACGAACGCATCGGACAATTGCCGCTCGGCGGCGTCGATCTGCTTCTTCTTGGCCTTGGGTCCACGCGCGGTGGCGATCGCCTGCCGGAGCGCGTCGACATGATATTTGTCAGGGTAGAGCCCGTCGAGCGTGGAGCTGGACAGCAGCCCGAGGAGCTCCTGCGCCGCATCGCCCGCCCTCGGCGCAAGCCATAGCGGGTAGTCCGAGCGGGCGCGGTAGAAATCGGTCACGCTTTGACCGAGCGGGCGCGGCGCTGCCTGAGGAGGCGCCGCTGCGGCAGCAGCAGCCGGCGAC
>DATENV010000222.1:0-2078 GCA_035274805.1 Sphingomicrobium sp.
GAACCGCGTCATCGATTACACGCGCGAGGATTTCACCGCCGCAGGGCCGATCTTCGATGCAGTCTTCGACACCATCGGCGGCGGCGTCCACCGGCGGTCCGCCCAGGTGTTGAAGCCCGGCGGAATGCTGGTCTTTCTTCAGGCCGCGCCCACCGAGCCGGCTCAACGCTCGGACGTGCGGATAAAACAGGCCGAAATTCGCGCCTCGCCGCAGCGGCTCGAGGCGCTGATGGCGTTCGGCTTCCAGGTTTCGATCCAGGCGCGGTTCCCGCTCGAGCGCGCTGCGGAAGCCTACGAACTCAGCCGGGGCGGCCATGCGAGGGGCAAGATCCTCCTGCAGATCGACTGAAATAGTGCGGTCGGCGTGACTTTGTTTATTGATTTGAACCTCCGGGCAGGTACTATTCCACTACTTGAGAAGAATGCACTAATGGCCTGATCCACAATAAGAAGTGGACGGCCGCGAAGTACGTCACTTTGGGGGGAAGTCGGTGGCTGAGGCGGCTGCGGGACCGATCAAGGTCCTCGTTATCGACGACAGCAACACCATCCGGCGCAGCGCGGAAATGTTTCTCCGCCAGGCAGGGTTCGAAGTCATCCTCGCCGAGGACGGCTTCGACGCGCTGGCCAAGATCAGCGACCACCAGCCGCGCGTCATCTTTGTCGACATCATGATGCCGCGCCTGGACGGCTATCAGACCTGCGCGCTCATCAAGCAGAACCCGCAGCTGCGATCGACCCCGGTGATCATGCTGTCCAGCAAGGACGGCGTCTTCGATCGCGCGCGCGGACGGCTTGCCGGCTCCGATCGCTACCTCACGAAGCCATTTACCAAGGAAGGCCTGGTCCAGGCCGTCCAGGAAACCGTCCATCTCACGCTTGTCTCTCCCTGAGAGGTTGCCATGCCCATCAAAAACATCCTCGTTGTCGACGACTCGCCCACGGACCGCCAGTTCCTCACCGAGATGCTCGCGAAGAGCGGCTACAAGGTGTCGAGCGCAGCCAGCGCCGAAGAAGCGCTCGCCAAGGTGAAGCATTCAAGACCCGACCTCGTGCTGATGGATGTGGTCATGCCCGGGGAAAACGGCTTTCAGGCGACGCGCATCCTGACGAGCGACGAAGCGACGAAGAACATCCCGGTCATCATCTGCAGTACCAAGGGACAGGAGACCGACAAGCTCTGGGGCCTGCGGCAGGGGGCGAAGGACTACATCGTCAAGCCGGTCAAGCAGCGCGACCTGCTGGCGAAGATCACGGCGCTGGGCTGATGGCGGCTCGGCTCTCCCTGCGGGATTACCAGCGCGACCTCGCGGAGCGGCTGCGCAACGCCGAAGCCGGGCGCAGCGCTTCCATGCTCGGGGTCCAGGTCGACGACGAGTCGTGGCTGGTGGATCTGAAGGAGGCCGCCGAAGTCATTCCGGTGCCCGCGATCACGCCGGTGCCGCTCACGCGGCCTTGGTTCAAGGGTCTCGCGAACATCCGCGGGAATCTGTACAGCGTGGTCGATTTCCCGGCGTTCCTGCAGAGAAAGCCGGTGATCCTGGTCGAGCAATCTCGCCTTCTGCTGCTCGGCGAGGGTTTCCGGCTGGGCGTGGCGCTGCTCGTCGACCGCTCGCTCGGACTGCGCAACCCCGCCCAGCTGGCGCTTCGGGAGGGCCAGTCGCAACCCTGGTCGAGGGCCGAGTACACCGACGACGAAGGCCGGGTGTGGAAGGAGCTCGATGCCGCGCAGCTGGCTCAGCATCCGGACTTTCTGGAAGTGGGGGTCAAATGAAAAAGCTACTCGGAATTGTCTGCATGCTGCTCTCGCAGGCCGCCCTCTCCCAGGGGGTAAGCCCGGACAAGATCCGGCTCGGCCAGGCCGCGGTGTTCAGCGGGCCCGCGGCGCAGCTCGGGATCCAGATGCGCAACGGCATCAAGGCCTACTTCGACGCCGTGAACGAGAAGGGCGGCGTGAACGGCCGCAAGATCGAGCTGCTGACCGTCGACGACGGCTATGAGCCCGGCCGCACGGTGCCCAACACCAAGAAGCTGATCGCCGAGGACAAGGTGTTCGCGCTGATCGGCTACGTCGGCAC
>DATENV010000223.1:0-5068 GCA_035274805.1 Sphingomicrobium sp.
ACGTTTACGAGGGCTTCGCCGAAGTCATTGCGCCGATCGTCAGCGATCGGCCGTTCTTCGACGAGCTCCAGCTTGAAGCCGGTATTCGCCGGTCGCACTACACGATCAGTGCGGCGGACAATAAGTTCAACACCACGACCTGGAAGATTGCGGGCAGTTGGGCTCCGGTGCGCGACCTGAAGTTCCGCGGTGCGTATAACCGCGCGGTTCGTGCGCCGAACATCTCCGA
Source organism: Sphingomicrobium sp. (assembly GCA_035274805.1). Classification (GTDB taxonomy): domain Bacteria; phylum Pseudomonadota; class Alphaproteobacteria; order Sphingomonadales; family Sphingomonadaceae; genus Sphingomicrobium. The sequence goes on from DATENV010000223.1 coordinate 230, forward strand.
GCTGTTCACACCGATCACGACCGTGCTCACCAACCTCAACTCCGATCCGTGCGCCGGCACTGCGCCGGTGACCAACGCCAACCTGCGCGCGATCTGCCTTGCGCAGGGTGCGCCGGCGGGCCGGATTGGTGCAATCGAGGACCCGACTGCCGGCCAGGCGAACATCACCACGGGCGGCAATCTGTTCCTCGGTCCTGAAAAGGCTAACACCTGGACCGTCGGCGCGGTGATCCGTCCGCGGATGATCCCGGGCCTCAGCGCGACGGTCGATTATTACCACATCAAGGTGAACAACGCGATCACGCTGCCCACGCCGGACGACTTGATCACCGCTTGCTTTGGCGCGGATCCGACCAATCCACCCGCCGGCGCCGCAACGACTCCGGCTTGTACGGTGATCCGCCGTAACGCGACCAGCGGTGCCCTCGATGGCGATCCGCTGGAAGTGCCGGGACTGTTCGGCATCCTCAGCAACCAGGGCATTATCACGACCGACGGTGTCGACGTGACGCTCGACTATCGCCGCAATATCGGGTCGATCATGGGTGCGCCGGCGAAGCTGGCCATCAACTTCGGCGGCAACTGGACGCGCAGCCAGAAGTTCCAGGCTGTCGCCGGTATTTCGCAGAACCGCGAGTGCGTCGGCTTCTACAGCGCGAACTGCGGCTTCCCGGGTGGTCAGCTCCAGCCGAAGTATACCTTTAACGAGCGCACGACCCTGTCGCTCGGACGGGTCGATCTGTCGCTGCTGTGGCGTTACATCGGTAAGATGCGGTACGAGCCGGGCCTGGATCCGCTGTTCAGCGGCACGGTGGAGAGCGGTCCTGCAACCAACCCGTTCTTAAACGGTCCGGGCACACTCAACGGGGAGACGGTCGACTTCAACCGCATTCCGGCGAAGCATTATTTCGACTTCACCACGCGGTTCAACGTCAACGAGCACTTCGACCTGACGTTCACCGTCATGAACCTGTTCGACAAGGATCCGCCGAACGTTGGTAACACCGCTGGTTCGACTTCGGCGAACAGCGGCAACACCTTCCCGGCGACCTACGATCCGCTCGGACGCCGGTTCGCGGCATCCGCTCGAATCAAGTTCTAGGTGGAAGCAATCTGTTAAAGGGGAGGGGCGGGCTTTCGGGCCCGCCCTTTTTCTCATGGACGTCACCGGTAACTACGACGAGTTGGGCTATCTCCACGTCCGGGAGCTGATCCCGCCTGAAGTGGCGCGCGCGTTCCTCGGCGGGGTCAAGCACGACCTTGGACCTGAGCCGATCGATCTTCGGGGCGTCACTCGCCACGGCCTGCAGCTGAAGCGGCCGGCGTTCCAGATCTACGGGCATGACTACCGCCCGATGAGCTTCTTCCTGTACGCGCTGACTCCGATCATCAGCCAGCTGACCGGCCGCGACCTGCTTCCTGCCTACGATTATTTCCGCATCTATCGCGAAGGCGACATCTGCCGGGTGCACTCGGACCGGCCCTCATGCGAGCACAGCGTCTCGCTGACGCTGGACTACAGCGATGGCGAGGTGTGGGACCTGCAGGTCGCTCGCGATCGGACTTCGCGCGCGCAACCGGTGACCGACGATTTTGGCGCGGACGAATATTCGTCCGTCGGGATGCAGGTCGGCGGTGCGGTCCTCTATCAGGGCGTGCATCACCGGCATGGGCGGATTACGGCGAACCCGAACGCCTGGTCGGCACATCTTTTCCTGCACTTCGTCGAGCGCGGCGGCCCCTATGAGGAATATGCGTTCGACAAGAAGCTCAGCCCCCAGCCGGTGAATTTCGCCTTCGTTTGAGGAACGGCGAGGTCCGTGAACTAGGGGATCCAGCGGTGGGCGCGGATCCACCGGGTCGCAAGGAACTTGGTTCCCGACGTTACCGGCAGGCCGGCGTGCTCGGCGAGCGGGTCGCGCACATCGCTGCCCGTCGAGTTGCGGAAGACGAGCATGTCGCCGGGCGTTCCGCGGACCTTGACGCCGGTCTTGACGAACTCGGTTTCGCCGCCTTCATAGTCGTCGTTCAGATAAATCAGCGCGGTCCATGGCCGCGGATTGGCGACGCCTTCCAGGAAATCGAAATGCGGTCGATATTCCTGCCTGGGCGAATAGCGCAGAACCTGCAAGGCCTCGCCCCGATCATAATCGGTTTGAGTCGCCGCCGCGATGCGCCGGTTGATCGCGGTCACTGCGGGGTCTTCGATCAGCCAGTGGAGCGGCGCGCCGTCGGACGTCCGGATGGTGTCTCGAACGGCCTGCTTGCCGCTGCGATAGACCATCGACGGCTCAAACAGATGCTGTACGACATTGATCAGGTGCTTGCACTCGTCGGTCGTGAACAGCCGCTCGAACAATCGCGCATAGGGTTCATCCGCGACGGTCAGCGGAGGCGGAATCGCTCGCGGGTCACCGTTGTCGTCCAGGTCCATCGCCCCGATCAGATTGGCGGCCGCGCGGCGCTGCGGAGCGGTGCGGCCTTCCTCGGCCAACCGCTTCAGCGCGAGTGGCCAATCGCGTTTCCCGGCAATGCCGCTCGCGAGCAGGTTGGTCGCGATGACTGCCGCCTGGCCGTGGCCGAGCGCGGCTGCATATTCGAACAGCAGCCGGCCACGAGCAGGATCCTGGGCCACGACGTTCCCGCTCCATGTCATGTCCGCGAGCACGAGGAGCGCTTGCGGATCGCCGCTCGACGCGATTTGGCGAAGCGCCTGCACACCCTCGTCCGAGCGCCCTGCATTGATCAGCGCGATCGCCTGCTGGAGCGAGGTCATCTGGCGGCTCCCAGCAAGGGCGCGGGCAGTTGCATCGGAATTTGTGCGTGCTTGGCGATCCGCTCCGTCCAGGTGAGCACCATGCCGATCTCTCGCGCGTGCAGCGCTTCGCCGCGCTCGCGCTCCTGTTGGCGTCGCTCGGGCGAATAGCTGCTGCGATCCTTGCTATGCGTTCGAAACGCCGGCCCTTCGGCAACCGCCTCGGGGTCGAACGTCAGGTCAAACGACTTTCCCAGCGCGCCGAGGCATTCCGCGGGGCGCGCCATCAGCGTTTCGCTGTCGAGCGTGCGGAAACCGTCATGCCGCTCGACGCCCTCCGCGAACAGGGCTTGCTGGGCGAGCCACCCCACGGCACCCACCTGCAAGTCGGTTTGCCGGTAAAGATCCTCGTCGGTGAAGCCGAAGCGTTCGGCCTGCCGGAGCTGGATCATCTTCCACATCAGCTCGCGCACCCAGGCGCGCCCTTCGATGTCCTTGCGGGCAATTGAACCGAGGAAGGTTTCGAGTGGCGCGTGCAGGAGTAGGCCGCGGATATCGGTTCGCATGGCCGTGAACAACGGCAACAGCGAGTTGACCAGGTTCGACGGCTTGACGACGTTGACCTCGCCCGGCCCAAGCGGACGCGCGAGGAGCAGCAGCGCCACATCCATCGCCGCGGCGACTTGCCTCGGATCCCCGCGACGAAGCTGAAGTCCGACGACGTCGTTCAGGATTTGCGGCTCCTTGAGGCCGAACGACACGCCCGGGATGTCGAACGCACGCGCCACGAGGGTCGAGCAGCAATAGGCGGAATGCAAAATGAGACGCGGCGTCGGCCATTCGCGCCGCTTCGCTTCGGCGAGGCAATCGGCGCGCGAATGAACTGCGAACGGCGCGTCGCCGATCTCCTGGTCGGTCAGGAAAGTCATACCGCGTTGGGCTTCACGCGGCACGAAGCGGAAATGGATGGAATCGCCGGTCTCGTCGTATCGATGAGCGAGCCATCGGCCATCATCGATTAGCTCGGGTAAAGTTGGAGCTTTCGCCGCCATGCCCGGCTTGTGGGGAAACCGGCGCCTGCCTGCAAGCATGCCTTGACCGCGCGAACAATCGGCGGGCATCTCCATCACGTGTCGATCACCGTCGAGCAACATCTCGCCCGCGCCGCGCAGGCCCAGCAGCAGGGTCGCCGCGCCGACGTCGTGGCGGAGGCCGAGGCGGCGCTGCGCCTCAAGAACGACCACCCGATCGCCCACAACATCCTGGGCATGGAGGCGTTGGCCGGGAACGACATCGACGCCGCCCGCCGCCATTTCGAGGCCGCGACGAGCGCCGACCCGAAAGCGACGGCGCTGTGGTTGAACCTGGCGAAGGCGCATCGCCTCGCCGGCGACGACGAGGCGGAACGCCGCGCGCTTCATTCGGCGCTCGAGACCGACCAACGCCATTTGATGGCACTGATCCGGCTCGCCGAGCTTCATGAGCGGCTCGGTGAGCTCGGCGATGCGACCACCCGCTGGGCCGGGGTTTGCGCGCTGTCCGCCGAGCATGTTCGTCCCGGGCCCGATCTTCGCGCGATCTTCGACCATGCCCGGGCCTTCGTCGCCAAGCGGTCGCAGAGCCTCGCCGACGCGCTGTCAGCCGATCTTGCGGCCGACCTAAAAAGTGCATCGACGCGCGATCGGCGCCGTCTCTCGACCGCGATGGAAGTGATGCTCGGCCGCCGCCGCGTGTTCGCCAACGAGTGCTTCGGCCTGCACTACCCATTCCTGCCGGCCGACGAATTTTTCGACCGCGAGCATTTTCCGTGGCTCGAGAAGCTGGAGGCTCAAACCGACGTGATCCGCGCCGAGCTGATCGAGCTTCTGGCGTCGGACGACCCAGGCCTCGCGCCCTACGTCACCATGCCGCCGGGAACGCCGCGGAATGTCTGGACCGAGCTCAACAATTCGCCGGCTTGGAGCGCGCTTCATTTATGGAAGGAAGGCGAGCGCATCGAGGGCGCTTGCGCCCGTGCGCCGAAGGCGGCCAAGGCCGTCGAAGCGCTGCCGCTCGCCGGCATCCCAGGCCGCGCGCCGACGGTG
>DATENV010000224.1:0-3670 GCA_035274805.1 Sphingomicrobium sp.
GAAAGGCCGCCTTGCGGCGGCCTTTCCCTTAGCCGAGCATCTCTTGTTCCAGCTTCTTGGCCATCTCTTCAATATTTTCCGGCGGCCAGCCGGGGATGTCCATGCCCAGCCGCAGCCCCATCGAGGCGAGCACTTCCTTGATTTCGTTGAGGCTCTTGCGCCCGAAGTTGGGCGTCCGCAGCATCTCGGCCTCGGTCTTCTGCACCAGGTCGCCGATGTAGATGATGTTGTCGTTCTTCAGGCAATTGGCGCTGCGCACCGACAGCTCGAGTTCGTCGACCTTCTTGAGGAGGTAGCGGTTGAGCTGGTTGGTGTCGGTCGCGATCTGCTCGGCGGCCATCGGCGCGGCGGCGCCGATCATCGGCGACGGGGCCATCCGCACCTGGCTCTCGTCGAAGTGGACGAACAGCTGCAGCTGGTCCTGGAGGATCCGCGCGGCATAGCCGAGCGCGTCCTCGGGGGTCACCGTGCCGTCGGTCTCGATGGTCAGCGTCAGCTTGTCATAGTCGAGCTCCTGCCCGACGCGGGTGTTCTCGACCTTGTACGCGACCTGGCGCACCGGCGAGTAGAGCGCGTCGACCGGAATGAGGCCGATCGGCGCGTCGACCGGGCGGTTGGCGACCGCGGGGACATAGCCCTTGCCGATGTCGACCGTCAGCTCGACGTTGAGCGTCGCGCCGTCGTCGAGGTGGCAGATGACGAGGTCGGGGTTGGTGACCTCGATGTCGCCGGTCGCGGCGATCATCCCGGCGGTGACTTCCGCCGGGCCGGTCGCGGATAGGTGGAGCCGCTTGGGGCCCTCGCCTTCCATCTTGAGCGCGATCTGCTTGACGTTGAGCACGATGTCGGTGACGTCCTCGCGGACGCCGACCAGGCTCGAGAATTCGTGCAGCACGCCGTCGATCTTGATCGAGGTGACGGCGGCGCCCTGGAGCGAGCTGAGCAGCACGCGGCGCAGCGAGTTGCCGAGCGTCATGCCGAAGCCGCGCTCGAGCGGCTCGGCGACGAAGGAGGCGCGGCGGCGGGCATCGCCCCCCGACTGCTTCTTCTCGAGCGCGCTGGGCTTCTTCAGTTCCTGCCAGTTCTTTGCGTTGACGGCCATGTTCATCCCTTGGCAGTGCGGGAAGCGGCAGCTTCCCTAGTTAAACCTTCTCATTCGTCATCCCCGCTCAGGGTTCCCATCAAATTACTACTTTGACGGGGCCCAAGGCGGGAATCCACTCACCTGGTCCTCAGACCCTGCGCCGCTTGCTCGGCCGCACCCCGTTGTGCGGGATCGGCGTGACGTCGCGGATCGAGGTGATGGTGAAGCCGACCGCCTGCAGCGCCCGGAGCGCGCTTTCGCGGCCCGAGCCGGGGCCCTTGACCTCGACCTCGAGGGTTCGGACGCCGTGGTCGGCGGCCTTGCGGCCGGCGTCCTCGGCGGCGACCTGGGCGGCATAGGGCGTCGACTTGCGGCTGCCCTTGAAGCCCATCATCCCGGCGCTCGACCAGGCGATCGCATTGCCCTGCGCGTCGGTGATGGTGATCATCGTGTTGTTGAAGCTGGCGTTGACGTGGGCGACGCCGGCGGTGATGTTCTTGCGCTCCCTCCGGCGGATGCGCTGCGGTGCCTGGGCCATTGTTTTGTCCTAAATCCTAATTTCGTTCGTCCCGAGCGAAGTCGAGGGGCGATGCTGCGAGAAGATTATTTCTTCTTCCCGGCGATCGGCTTGGCTTTGCCCTTGCGGGTGCGCGCGTTGGTGTGGGTGCGCTGGCCGCGGACCGGCAGGCCCTTGCGGTGGCGAAGGCCGCGGTAGCAGGCGAGGTCCATCAGCCGCTTGATGTTCATCGCGGTTTCGCGGCGGAGGTCGCCCTCGACCGTCTGGTCCTTGTCGATCGCCTCGCGGATGTGGAGCACTTCCTGGTCGGTGAGGTCCTGGACGCGCTTGTCGCTGGCGATGCCGAGCGCTTGCGTGATCTTGCGGGCCGTGGTCGGGCCGATTCCGTGGATGTAGGTCAGCGCGACTTCGACGCGCTTGTTGGTGGGGATGTTGACCCCGGCAATTCGAGCCATTCGTTACCCTTCTTCTTAGCTCCACGGGGCGCCAACCGCCCCATCTCGTCGCTAGAAAAGTCCCGGGTTCCTAAGCGAAAAACCGACGCGCGCACGAGTGCGCCGCCGGAAACCGGTGGATCGGGATGAGGTGCAAATAGGAATTGCCCCGGGCCGAGTCAAGGCGGAGCGCGCGGGGCGATTTGCAGGCGCGGCAATGCGCCGATAGAGGCCGCGCACCATGCAGCGGCTGACCCTGACAAGCGGCATTCCCGACAACCTCAGGGGAAGCATCGTCGCGCTCGGCAATTTCGACGGTTTCCACCTCGGCCACCAGGCGGTGGTCGGGCGCGCCATCCAGCGCGCCTTCCATGAGCGGCGGCCGGTGATCGTCGCCACCTTCGACCCGCATCCGGTGCGCTTCTTCAAGCCCGACTTGCCGCCCTTCCGGCTGACCACGCTCGACCAGCGCGAGGCTTTGTTCGCGCACGCCGGCGCCGACGGGATGCTGGTGTTCACGTTCGACGAGGCGCTGCGATCGACCAGCGCGAAGGATTTCGTGACCGAGCTGCTGGTGAAGCGCATCGGCGCGGCCGGGGTGGTCACCGGCGACGATTTCACCTTCGGCAAGATGCGCGGCGGCAATGCCGAGCTGCTGCGGACGCTCGGGGAGCAGCACGGCATCGTCGCCGAAACCGTGTCCCCGGTGCTGCTCGATGGCGAGCGGATCTCCTCGGGCCGGATCCGCGAGGCGCTCGAGGCCGGCGATACCGCCACGGCGACCCGCTTGCTCAGCCGCGACTATGCCATCGAGGGCGTCGTCCGGCGGGGCGACGCGCGCGGGCGCGAGCTCGGCTATCCGACGGCCAACATGGCGCTCGGCGATTACCAGCGGCCCAAGTACGGCATCTACGCGGTGCGCGTGACGCTGGATGACGGCAGCGAGCATCCCGGCGTCGCCAGCCTCGGCGTCCGCCCGACCTTCGACCCGCCACAAGAGCTGCTCGAAGCGCATTTGCTCGACTTCGACGGCGACCTTTACGGCCGCAGGCTTGAGGTCGCGCTGCACGCTTTCATCCGCACCGAGCATAAGTTCGAGAGCGTCGATGCGCTGGTCGCCGAGATGCGCAGCGACGAAGCGCAGGCGCGGAAGCTGCTGGCCCTCCCCTCCCCTTGATGGGGAGCGGCAGGGGTGGGGTGACGTCCGGCGCAGAGCTCTACGTCTGACATCACCCCCACCCAACCCTCCCCCATCGAGGGGGAGGGCTCAAGGTTGCATCTCTGACCTCACTCGCTAGAGCCCGCCCGCAATGGCCGACGCCCCAGAAACACCGGACACGACCACCAAGCCCGATTACCGCTCGACCGTCTTCCTTCCGCGCACCGACTTTCCGATGAAGGCCGGACTTCCGCAGAAGGAGCCGGTAATCCTCGCGCGGTGGGAATCCGAGGACCTGTACCAGCGCATCCGCGAGAGCCGCGAAGGCCGCGAGAAGTTCATCTTCCATGACGGCCCGCCCTACGCCAACGGCGACATCCATATCGGCCACGCGCTCAACCACACGCTCAAGGACATGGTGGTGCGCACCCAGACTTTGCTCGGCAAGGACGCGCCTTACGTGCCCGGCTGGGACT
>DATENV010000225.1:0-2779 GCA_035274805.1 Sphingomicrobium sp.
CGGCGCCGAGGAAGACCCGAGCTTCTTCGCCACCGGCATCAGCCTCGTCGCGCACATGGCCAACCCGCACGTGCCGGCGGTCCACATGAACACCCGCTTCCTGACCACGACCAGGCGCTGGTTCGGCGGCGGCGCCGATCTCAATCCGGCAATCCCCTATGCCGAGGACACCGAGGCGTTCCATGCGCGGCTTCGCGCGGCCTGCGCAGCGCACGATCCGACCTTCTATCCGCGCTTTTCGAAATGGGCCGACGAATATTTCTGGCTACCCCACCGCGGCGTCGCGCGCGGCGTCGGCGGGATTTTCTACGATCATCTCGAGGGCCATTTCGACGCGCATTTCGCCTTCACCCGCGATGTCGGCGAAGCCTTTCTCGATATATTCCCGCAGCTTGTCCGCAAGCGGATGGACACGCCGTTCAGCGACGAGGACATCGACCGCCTGCTCACCTTCCGCGGCCGCTACGTCGAGTTCAACCTGCTTTACGACCGCGGGACATTGTTCGGGCTCAAGACCGGCGGCAACATCGACGCGATCCTGATGAGCCTGCCGCCGCTGGCGAAGTGGCAATGAGCGGCTATGAGACGCTCCCCGACGGCGAGCTTGCTGCCGTCGTCACCTATCTCGAGCTGCGCTCGCCGCCCCAGCACGACCGCCCCTCCTCGCCGCTGTCGCTGCGCCGGGTCGAAGTGCCGCAACCCGAGCATTACCGGGACTTGTTTCGGCTGATCGGCGCTCCGTGGCTGTGGTTCTCGCGCCTGACCCTCGACGACGCGCATCTCGCCGCGATCATCCAGCATCCCAGGGTCGAGGTTTATTCCGTGCTCGATCAAGACGGCCGCGAAGCCGGCATGCTCGAGCTCGACTTTCGCGAGCCGCACGAAGCGGAGCTCGCGTTCATCGGCCTCGTCCCCGAGCTGTCGGGCAAGGGTCACGGCCGCTGGCTGCTCTCCGAGGCAGTCCGGCTCGCCTGGCGCGAGGGCGTCGACCGGGTCCACGTCCATACGTGCTCGCTGGACCATCCGGCCGCGCTGTCAGCCTACCGTCGCGCGGGCTTCATTCCCTACAAGCGCGCGATCGAGCGCTTCCCCGATCCGCGCCTGCTCGGCGTCCTGCCGAGGGACTGCGCCCCTCAAGTCCCGCTGCTCGGCACGCTCGCCTGAGCGTCGCGGCCGGTCAGCTGCAGGTAGAGCCGCGCGAGCATCACCGCGAACAGGGTGGTGATCGCCGCGCTGACCAGCGATTGGACCAGCGCCAGCACCAGCGCCGCCGCCGACATCGGCTGGATCGTCCCGACCAGCAGCCGCACCACCACGCCGACAGCGCTGCCAACCGCCATCAGCGAAATGACCGCGCCAATGACGAAGATCAGCAGGAAGCCGAACAGCGGCCACCAATAGCCCGCGGTCAGCCGCCAGCTGCGCTTGAGGATCATGATCGGGCCGACATCCTCGGCGCTGGCAACGGACGAGGACATGATCAGCCGGACACCGATGAAGATCACCAGCGCCATGAAGGCGATCGTCACGACCGCCAGCGCCGGACTCATCGGCACCGGCCGCTGGTTGATCGGCACGCCGAGCGCGCTCAGCAGGAATGCGACTGGGATCGCGGCAAGGAACAGCGCCACCACCAGCATCAGCACGGCGACGAAGTAGATCGGCAGCCGCTTCATCCCGTGCGCGATCGCTCCGCCGACGGTGATCGACGGGCCGAGCGCGAGCCGGATCAGCGCAAGCTGTCCGGCCAGCGCGACGAGCGACGCGACGACCGCGATCAGGTCCGCCCACCACGGCGTGGCGCTGGCGCTGACGCCATTCGGATTGATGAGGCTGTTGATCGCCGACGGCAGCGCGACCAGCGCCAGCGCGACCGCCGTCAGCAGCCGCCCGTCGTGAGCCAGGATTGCCTTGCTCTCCTCCCACGCCGCCGAGATCGACAGTTTGCGCATCAACGTCCCCTATGCTTCGCTGGGGCTCGTTATGCGGGCGGTCGCGGGTCTGCGCAACGCTTGCCCTTGCCAGGGCGGCTCGCCATCTCACGCGCCGTGAGCGACGTTGCGCAGGATATCGAATGGCGGGTGAGCGAGGCGCCCGTGCCCTATGAGGAGGCGCTCGCGTTCATGGAGCAGCGCGCCGCGGCCATCCGCTCGGGGGAGGCGCGCGAATGCGTCTGGCTGCTCGAGCATCCGCCATTGTTCACCGCCGGCACCAGCGCCGACGCCGCCGAGCTCACCAACCCGCAGGATTTCCCGGTGTTCGAGGCCGGCCGCGGCGGCCGCTACACTTATCACGGGCCGGGCCAACGCGTCGGCTACGTGATGCTCGATCTCGAACAGCGAGGCCGCGATATCCGCTGCTTCGTTCATGCGCTCGAAGGCTGGATGATCGACACCCTCGCCGAACTCGGCGTGTCCGCCCATCGCGCCTCGGGCCGGATCGGCATCTGGGTCGGCGAGGATGCCGGAGAAGCGAAAATCGGCGCTTTGGGGGTGCGCGTGAAGCGCTGGGTGACGCTCCACGGCTTCGCGCTGAACGTCGCCCCGGATCTCGCCCATTTCGCCGGAATCATTCCGTGCGGAATATCCGAATATGGCGTCACCAGCCTCGCCGAGCTTGGGAAACAAATGCCCCTGACAACGGTTGATGCCGCCTTGAAGCACAGTTTTCCGTCATTTCTCAACGCTTTGGGCAGCCGGTGCAAAGAGTCTTGATGGAGCGTCATGCTTCAGACTATTGTCCGCGCGATTTGCGGGACGGGAAACCGCTCTCAGATCGC
>DATENV010000226.1:0-5131 GCA_035274805.1 Sphingomicrobium sp.
AGGCGGACGAACGCCGGATAGGCGCCGAGCATCTTCTGGCTGACGTTTTTGCGTCCCAGCCGTTGCTGGAGCGCGTTGAAGCTGGCGGCTGCGCCGCCGTGTACATCGGCGACGCCCTGGTCCGATCCCCGCACCAGCAGCTCGCCGTCCAGCACACCGCGTGTGCGAAACGCGGCCGCGATGTCGGGGAAGCTGTGCGAGATGTCATCGCCGGTGCGGCTGTAGAGCCGGGTCTCGCCGCCGGCATGGACCAGCTGGACGCGGATGCCGTCCCACTTCCACTCGGCCGCATAATCCTCGAGCGAGACCCTGGTCGCTTCGAGCGGATGGGCGAGCATGAAGGGCCGGAACACCGGCACGTCGCGGACGGTCGGCTGGTCCGCACGCCCCTCGGCCCAGTCGAACAGCTCGGCGAACGGGGGCCTGAGCCCATGCCAGACCTCTTCGACCGCTTCGACCTCCAGTCCGAACGCGTCGGCCAGCGCCTGCTTGGCGAGCCGCGCATTGATCCCGACGCGCAGCTCGCCGAGCGCGAGCTTGAGCATCGCGTAGCGTCCGGACGCATCGAGATGATCGAGCATCGCCGCGAGCTCGTGCGGCGCGTCCAGCTTCGATGCTGTCCGCAGCCGGTCGATTGCGTCCGAAATGCGAATTGTCGCGTCGTCGACCTCGGGCGGCTCGCCGCTCCGCTTCGGCCACAGCAGAGCGACCGTCTCGGCCGTGTCGCCGACATAATCGCGGCTCATGTAGAATAGCACCGGGTCGATCCGCTCCTCGACCAGCCCGCGGATGGCGGCGGGCTTGACGTGCGGGATGTCGAGCGTTCCGGTCAGCGCGGCGAGGCCGTAGCCGCGGTCGGGATCGGGCGTCTCCTTGAGATAGTCGCCGATCAGCTTGAGCTTGGTGTTGCGCGAGCGCGTGTAGACGAGGTCGTCGAGCAGCTGGGAGAAGGCGCGCATCGCGCCTTCAATGCATGAACGGCGCTACGGTGTCAGTGCAGCCGAACGGCGAGCGCGGCGAGGATCGTCGTGCGGTCGTTTTCGCTGCGACTGTCGAGAGCTTCGTCGACATGCTCGAGGCAGGATTGCACGGCGACGCGGTGTCCGGGAAGCAGGGCGAGCTGGGCCGAGCAGCGCGCCAGGCCTTCGAGCGCGGCGAGCCCGTTCACTGCAGCCAGCTGGCGGATGGCGTCCATCCGGGCATAGAGGTCGAGCGGCGACAGGCGCGGTCCGGCGTCGCGGATTTCGGCAACGCGCAGCCCGATCTCGTTTCTCACCCTGGCGAGCGGATCGGTAGCCATGTGCGGTCCTCCTCGATTTAACGGAGGTTCGCCCAAAGTCGTTAACGTCCCGTTACAATCATGCCTCAAGTTGACAGAATCGGCCGCGTTCGCCATGGAGCGCGCCGAACGGGCGGCGGAAGGCCGCTTTTCTTTTTTCCAGATTTAGGACTTGCCCGATGGCCAAGCCGGCAACCGTCAAGATCAAGCTCGTCAGCAGCGCCGACACCGGCTTCTTCTATGTCACGAAGAAGAACCCGCGCACGCAGACCGAGAAGCTCAGCTTCCGCAAGTACGACCCGGTTGCGCGCAAGCACGTCGACTTCAAGGAAGCGAAGATCAAGTAAGGCGCTTAAGTTCGCGCGAAACGGCGACGTTTAGCGTGACATTTGTGAACTTAAGCGGCCGCTAGGCCTCTTCGCCACCCGCCTCGCCGGGGCCTGGGCCTTCTTCCGATTGATTCGCTCGGCTTTCGGGATCGTCGATCTCCGGCTCGTCGTCGACGTGAGCCGGCGGGCCGCGATCGTGGCCGTCCTTCAGCAGCTCGTCCACCGTCTCGGCGAAGCGGACCACCGAGATCGGCTTCGACACATAGGCCTGCGCGCCGGCCGCGCGGATTCGCTCCTCGTCGCCCTGGGCCGAATAGGCCGTGACCGCCATGATCGGCACTCCGGCAAGCTGCTCGTCCTTGCGGATCAGCCGGATCAGGTCGAGCCCGCTGACGTGCGGCAGCTGGATGTCGGTGATCACCAGATCCGGATCGAAATCCCGCGCCGCATCGAGCGCGTTGCGGCTGTCGGTCACCGCCTCGGGCTTGTGGCCGTGCGCTGCGAGCAGGTCGCAGAACAGCTTGATGTTGAGGGCATTGTCCTCGACGATCAGGATCTTGGCCAACATGCACCCCTTGAACCGGTTTGCGCAGTCTTAAGCCGTGCTGCGCGCAAACGACAGTGACCCCGTGGTTCTCGCTCTGTCCGCGCTTGCTGAAACGCTTCGCGACGAGCGTCGGGCGCAGCGGTTCCTCGATCTGACCGGAATCGGGACTGAGGAGCTCAAGCGCCGCGCGGCCGAGCCGGCGCTGCTCGCCGCGCTGCTGCGCTTTCTCGAAGCCCACGAGCCCGACCTTCTTTCGGTCGCCGAGGCGGTTGGCGTGAAGCCCGAGGAGATCGTAGGGGCGAGGGCGCGGCTCGAAGAAGGACAGGCATGAAGACGATTTTGATTACCGGCGCGACCGCCGGTTTCGGCGAAGCCGCCGCGCGCAAATTTGTCGCGGGCGGCTGGCGGGCCATCGGGACCGGCCGGCGCGGCGAGCGGCTCAAGCGGCTGCAAGATGAGCTCGGCGACGCTTTCCTGCCGCTCGAGATCGACATGCGCGACCGCGCGGCGCTCGACAGCATCGCTGCGCTTGACGCGCCGTGGGGTGAGATCGACCTGCTGTTGAACAACGCCGGGCTGGCGCCGCCCACCGATCCGCTGCCCGATACCGACTGGGAGCGTATCGAGACGGTGATCGAGACCAACATCACCGGCCTGGTCGCGCTGACCCGCGCGCTGCTGCCCCGGCTGATCGAACGCAAAGGCCAGATCATCAACCTGTCGTCGGTCGCCGCGACCTACCCGTACAAGGGCGGCGCGGTTTATGCCGGAACCAAGGCGTTCGTCCGCCAATTTTCGCTCGACCTTCGATGCGACCTCGCCGGCACCGGCGTCCGCGTGACCTCGGTCGAGCCCGGCATGGCCGAGACCGAGTTCACGATCGTCCGCACCGGCGGCGACAAGGAGGCGTCCGACAAGCTCTACGCGGGGATGAACCCAATGACCGCCGAGGATCTCGCTGACCTGTTCTGGTGGCTGGCGAACCTGCCGCCGCACCTCAACATCAACACCATCGAGCTGATGCCGGTCACGCAGAGCTGGGGCGGCTTTTCGATCAACCGCGAGGCTTGATTCGCGTTGCGCGTGGTGCTTGGGCGCGGCCATGAGCATCGACCAGCGCCTCGCCGAACTTGATATCACCCTGCCCCAGCCGGCCGCGCCGGTGGCGGCCTATGTGCCCGCCGTCGAGCATCGCGGCCTGCTTCATGTCTCGGGGCAGATCAGCTTCGCGGAGGATGGCAGCCTGATCAAAGGACGGCTTGGCGACGACGTCGACCTCAACGGCGGAATTGCCGCGGCGCGGCGCTGCGGGGTGATGCTGCTGGCGCAGATGAAGGCCGCGCTCGGGTCGCTCGACCGGGTCGAGCGGGTCGTAAAGCTCGGCGTGTTCGTCAACAGCGCTCCCCACTTCACCGATCAGCCGAAGGTCGCCAACGGCGCGTCCGAGCTGATGCAGGAAGTATTCGGCGAGGCCGGGCGCCATGCCCGCAGCGCGGTCGGTGTCGCGGTGCTTCCGCTCGGCGTCGCGGTCGAGGTCGACGCCATCGTCGCGGTGAAGGCCTAGTTCATTTTCAGCGGCTTACCCACTTAGCGGTATGGCCGACCGCGAATCCGGGATCATCGCCAAGATCGCCTCGGGCGTGTCCGGGCTCAATGCCCGCGCCTGGGACCGGCTCGGCGCGAGCGACCCGTTCGTCAGCCATGCGTTCCTCGCGGGGCTGGAGGACTCGCAGAGCGTTGGCCCCGGCACTGGCTGGACGCCGGCGCCGATCCTGGTCGAGGACGAGGCCGGGCGCCTGGCCGCTGCGGCTCCGGCCTATCTGAAGACGCACAGCCAGGGCGAATATGTGTTCGACCACGGCTGGGCCGATGCGTGGCAGCGGGCGGGCGGCGAATATTATCCCAAGCTTCAGGTCGCGGTGCCGTTCACGCCCGTGCCGGGACCAAGGCTCTTGGGCAGCCGGCCGCAGCAGCTGCTCACGGCCATCGAGGCGGTAACCGTGCAGAACGACATGTCGTCCGCGCACGTCACTTTTATCGACGAAGCGGGCGCGTCCGAATGCGAGCGGCGCGGCTGGCTGATCCGGCATGGTATCCAATACCATTGGTTCAATCGCGGCTATGCGAGCTTCGACGACTTCCTGGCCGTGCTGTCGAGCCGCAAGCGCAAGGCGCTGCGGAAGGAACGGGCAACGGCGGTTGAGGGCCTCGAGCTTCGGGCCCTGCGCGGCGCCGAGATCGGCCCTGCCGATTGGGATGCGATGTGGACGTTCTACCAGGACACCGGCTCGCGCAAATGGGGCCACCCTTACCTGACGCGCGAGTTTTTCGACCTGGCCGGCGAACGGATGGGCGATTCGGTGCTGCTGTTCCTGGCCTGCCGCGGTTCAAGACCGATTGCCGGAGCGCTCAATTTCGTCGGCACCGACACGCTCTACGGCCGCTATTGGGGTTGCAGCGAAGAGGTGCCGTTCCTTCACTTTGAGCTTTGCTACTATCAGGCGATTGACTGGGCTTGCCGGCACGGGCTGAAATGCGTGCAGGCCGGCGCGCAGGGCGAGCACAAGGTTGCGCGCGGCTACGAGCCGGTGGTGACGAAGAGCGCGCATTTCATCCCCAACGGCAGCTTCCGCGTCGCCGTCGCCGAATTCCTCAAGGCCGAGCGTGAAGGCGTTGCGGCAGAAGTCGAGTGGGTGCGCCGCGACCTGCCTTACCGCTCGGCCTCTTCGTCAGCGTAGATGGCAACGGTGCGCCCGCTCGCGTCGGCCATGCCGCGATACATTGCCGGAGTGGTGAAGCCCCATGCCGCATCGCCTTCCGGTGAGACCGCGATCAGCCCACCCCTGCCGCCAAGCGCCTCGATGTCGGCGAGCACGGCGTCGAGCGCATGCTGCAGGCTTTGCCCGCCGATGCGGACGCGCTCGGCAAGCTGGTGGGCGGCGACCGACCGGATGAAATACTCGCCCGAACCGGTCG
>DATENV010000227.1:0-7867 GCA_035274805.1 Sphingomicrobium sp.
TACATTGGAAGCGCTTCCGCGTGCCCATCACCGTCGCCGTCGGCGCCCTGTCGGTGTCCGCGATCGCGGTGGGCCTGCTGGTCGCAGCCTTGGGGGATCCGGAGCCCTATAAGAACGTCATTCTCGGCTTCGTACTGTTGCTGGGCGTTGGCGTGTTCCTGTTCGCGATGTGGTGGGACGCGTCGGACCGCGCTCGGCTGACGCGCCGCTCGGACGTTGCCTTCTGGCTGCACCTGCTCGCGGCGCCGATGATCGTGCATCCGGTATTCACCCTGCTCGGCCTCAACGATGGCCATGCGACGATCGTCGAGGGCCTCGTGGTGATCGCGCTGTACATCGCGCTCGGCGTAACCGCGCTGGCGATCGATCGCCGCGCTCTGCTCGTCTCGGCGCTGGCTTATGTCCTGTTCGCGATGCAGCAGCTGTTCCGCCAGTTCGGCGCGGTTGAGCTCAACATCGCGCTTACCGCGCTGGTCATCGGCTCCGCGCTGCTGCTCCTGTCGGCCTTCTGGCACCAGGCGCGTCGCGCAATCGTGGCGCCGCTACCGGAAAGCCTCCGCGACAAGCTGCCGGTGGTCGACCGCGCCGCGATCACGCACGCGGCAGCCTAGTCGATCAGGCGCAACAGCCGCCGCTCGAGCGGGGCCAGGACTCCATTGAGGTCTTGGCCTCGCTTCAGCACCGCCCCATGCTCGCCGAGGAGCGCGAACGCGCCCTGCTTCAACCTAAGCGCGGGGCGTTTCTCGATGCGGATTTCAGGCCGCTCCGAGTGCCGCCGGAAGGCGGCGAACACCGCGACGTCGGGATCGATCCGCATTGCGTAATCGCGCCAGTGGCCGGCCGCGACCATCCGCCCGTAAAGGTCGAGGATCCGCGACAGCTCCCTGCGGTCAAAGGTGGCAATCGGGCGCCGGTCCCAGGCTGCCGGGAACGGCGCAATGACGCTCAAGCGCTTTTGACCTTCGGTTGCGGCTGCCGCGGTGCCTTCAACATTTTCAGTTCCTTGCGCAGCTCAGCGATCTCTTCCTCAAGCTCGGTGAGGCGCGAGCGCACCGGGTCGCAATCCTCGCCGCACGGTGTGCCGTAAGCCATAAAGCCCGGGCTGTAGTGGACCGCATCGACCGGGACGGGCCTCGCCGGGATGCCGACGACGGTCTGGTTGGTTGCGACGTCCTTGGTGACGACCGAATTGGCACCGATCTTCGCGCCATCGCCGACCTCGATCGGACCCAGCACCTGCGCGCCCGACCCGATCACCACGCGCGAGCCGATGGTCGGGTGGCGCTTGCCGCCAGTGCCGGTCGTCGGGTTGGTGCCGCCGAGCGTCACATGCTGGTAGATGGTGACGTCCTCGCCGATCTCCGCGCTTTCGCCGATCACGCTGAACCCGTGGTCGAGGAAGAAGCGCTTGCCGATCTTGGCGCCGGGATGAATGTCGATGCTGGTCAGGAAGCGCCCGAGATGGTTGAGCAGCCGCGCGAGGAAAAACAGGCGGCCTTCCCACAGCCAGTGTGCGACGCGGTGCAGCGCCAGCGCGGTGACGCCGGGATAGAACAGTACATCCCAGCGCGAGCGCGCGGCGGGATCACGCGACTTGACCGAGTCGAGATAGGCAATGAGGCCGGACTGCAAGCGTCGATCTTTCTTCCCTGTCCCGGAGATAATTTAAGTCGAGGCCGCGCCAAATACCAGACGGGACGCGGCGAGCGCTGGCCCGGACCCTTGTTGAAGCGCTGCTCGTTCGGCAAAGGCGAAGGCGCCAACAGGGTGGAGCAACGAGCATTCTGCCGTCGATCGTGGCCGACCCGTCGGCCCTCGTCCCTTTCATGCTCATCGGCTTCGCTGCCCAGCTGGTCGATGGCGCGCTCGGCATGGCTTACGGCCAGATTTCGAGCACGCTGCTGATCAGCCTCGGCGTTCCCCCGGCGGCCGCATCTGCCGGCGTGCACACGGCCGAGACCTGTACCACGGCGGTATCGGGCATCAGCCACATCGCGCACCGCAACGTTGACTGGAAACTGTTCGTCCGCATCGCGATCCCCGGCGTGATCGGCGGCGTTCTTGGTGCCTACGTGCTGACGTCCATCGACGCGGGAACCGCCAAGCCGTTCGTGCTCGCCTATCTGACCGCGCTGGGCGTCTATCTTTTCTATCGCGGCGTGATGCATCGCCACACCGAGCGGACGCCCACGATCGTGTCCCCGCTCGGTCTGGTCGGCGGCTTTCTCGATGCGGCGGGCGGCGGCGGCTGGGGTGGCATCGTCACTTCGAACCTGCTGGTCCAGGGCAGCAACCCCCGCAAGACGATCGGCACGGTCAACACCGCCGAGTTCTTCCTGACGGTGACCATCTCGGCGACGTTCCTGGCGACGCTCGGCTGGGAAGCCTTCACGAACGCCACGCTGGGCCTGCTGATCGGCGGGGTTCTCGCCGCGCCGTTCGGCGCCTGGATCGCGAAGCGCGTCAAGGCCGACACGCTGCTGACTTTTGTCGGCGCCCTGCTGACGCTGGTCAGCCTGTTCGGACTGTACCGGGCGTTCGCCTAGCGCTTCACCTGGCGTGAAAAAGGGGCGGGCCTGGGGAAGAAGCCCGCCCCTTGAATACCGGCCGGCGAAGGGGGCGATGCCGGTCGGCGGTCCTCCTGTGCGGAGGGCCGAACCTATGTGGGTCGCTGGCCTAAATCGTTCAAGTCCATTATATAACGGACTGTGATTGGATTTTTCGATTAATGATCGTCCACCTTCCAACCGTCAAACAGCTCCAATACCTGGTCGCGTTGCGGCGCTTCGGTCATTTCGGCAGGGCGGCCGACGCTTGCTTCGTGACCCAGTCGACGCTGTCCTCAGGACTTCGCGAACTCGAAACCTTGCTCGGAATGACGCTGGTAGAGCGGACGCGACGGGTTGTTCGCTTCACCGCGCTCGGCGAGAAGATAGCCGACAAGGCGGTGAAGGTGCTGCGCGAGACCGAGGAGCTGGCCGAGATGGCCCGGGCACAGGGGCGGCCGCTCCACGGGGAGCTGCGGATGGGCGTGATCCCGACCATCGCCCCGTTCCTGTTGCCGGCGATGCTGCCGCGGCTTCGCGAGCAATGGCCCGAGCTCAAGCTCTACCTTCGCGAAGAAACCAGCAACGCAGCGTGCGAAGCGCTTCATCGCGGCCAACTGGACTGCGTGCTGCTCGCGCTTCCGTTTCCGTGCGGCGAGATCGACAGTACCCCGCTGTTCGACGACCCCTTGTTTGTCGCATTCCCGCACGGCGAAGCGCCCGCCGCAAAGTCGATCGCGGCCGCCGAGATCGACGAAAACCGGCTGCTGATGCTGGAGGACGGCCACTGCCTGAAGGACCATGCCCTGTCGGCGTGCAACCGGCCGGAGCTTCGTGCCCACGCCACGATGATGGGGACGTCGCTGCATACGCTGGTGCAGATGGTCGACAACGGCCTCGGCCTGACGTTCATCCCCGGCATGGCGATTGAGTCGGGCATCCTTAGCGGTACGGGCGTCGACGCAAGACCGCTGCGTTCCGAACATCCCTACCGGCGGATAGCGCTCATCTGGCGACGCTCGAGCCCGCGAGAAAGCGAGTTCCGGATGCTCGCCGGCGCGTTGCGGCGGATTGTCACCGACCTCAGCCACCACGTCGTCGCCATCGAACCGACGGCGCCCACGCTCGAGCCAGCTTGCGGCTGACCCGAGCGCTCCAGGTTTATTTCGCCAGGGCCGGCTCGGCGATGCCGATCGGCTCGGCGCGCTTCGTGTCCTGCGGCAAGTCGAAGCGATCGGCGTTCATCACCTTGGTCCACGCGCGCACGAAGTCGCGAATGAACTTCTCCTCGTTGCCGCGCTCGGCATAGACTTCGGCGGTGGCGCGAAGCTGGCTGTTCGACCCAAAGATCAGGTCGGTCCGGGTGGCGCGCCACTTCTCCTGCTTCCCGCCGCGATCGTAGCCGATGAACTCCTCGTCGCCGCTCTCGTCGACCACCTCCCAGAAAGTGTCGTTGTCGAGCAGGTTGACGAAGAAATCGTTGGTCAGCTGACCCTTGCGCTTGGTGAACACGCCAAGCGGCGTGTCCTGATAGTTGGCGCCGAGTACGCGAAGGCCGCCCAGCAGCACCGTCATTTCCGGCGCTGACAGCCCAAGCAGCGAAGCACGGTCGAGCAGCAGCTCCTCGGTCCGTACCGAATGCTTGCTCTTCAAATAGTTGCGGAACCCGTCGGCCGCCGGTTCCATCACGGCAAAGCTTTCGACGTCGGTCCATTCCTGCGTCGCGTCCCCGCGCCCGCCGCGGAAGGGAACCGTAACATTGAAGCCGGCATCCCGTGCGGCCTTCTCGACTGCCGCCGTCCCTGCGAGAACGATCGCGTCCGCCATCGACAATGCGCCGCGCAGCTCGTCGATCTTGCCGAGAACTCGAGCGAGCTGGTCCGGTTCGTTGACCGCCCAGTCTTTCTGCGGCGCAAGCCGGATTCGCGCGCCATTCGCGCCGCCGCGATGGTCGGACCTGCGATAGGTCGATGCCGAGGCCCACGCGGTCCTGACGAGCTGCCCAATGCTCAAGCCCGCATCGAGGATCTTGGTCTTGAACGCCGCGACGTCGCCGTCGGACGGCATCCGGCCGGCGGGCACTGGATCCTGCCAGATCAGGTCTTCCGCGGGGACTTCCGGCCCCAGGTACCGGACCTTCGGACCCATGTCGCGATGGGTGAGCTTGAACCAGGCGCGCGCGAACGCATCCTTGAACGCTTCGTGGTCGTTCCGGAACTTCTCCGAAACCTCGCGGAACTCGGGATCTTCGCGAAGCGCCATGTCGGCTGTGGTCATCATCGTCGGCACGCGCTTCGAGCGATCGTGCGCCGCGGGCGCCATGTCTTCTTCGCGCTGGTTGATCGGCTGCCACTGCTGCGCGCCCGCGGGCGACCGCACCAGCTCATATTCGTAGTCGAGCAGCAGGCGGAAATAATTGTCCGACCACTGGGTCGGGGTATTCACCCATGAACCCTCGATTCCGCTGGTGATGGTGTGCTCGCCAAACCCGCTTTCGTGCGCGCTCGCCCAGCCGAGGCCCTGCAGCGTGATGTCGGCGCCTTCGGGCGCCGCGTCGACGAGGCTGGGGTCACCGGCGCCGTGCGCCTTGCCAAAGGTATGGCCACCGGCGGTCAGCGCGACCGTCTCCTCAGGGTTCATCGCCATCCGTTCGAAGGTGATCTTGATGTCGCGCGCCGATTGCAGCGGGTCGGGATTGCCGCCGGGCCCCTCGGGATTGACGTAGATGAGTCCCATCTGGATCGCCGCCAGCGGGTGCTCGAGCTCCATCTCCCGCTCGGGCTGGATGCGGGTCTCGGAGCCCTCATTGACCCATTTTTCCTCGGCGCCCCAATAGATGTCCCGCTCGGGCTCGAACACGTCCGGCCGTCCTCCGCCGAAGCCGAAGATCGGGCCGCCCATGGATTCGATCGCCACGTTTCCGGCGAGGATGAACAGGTCGGCCCAACTGATGTGCTTGCCGTACTTCTGCTTGATCGGCCACAGCAGCCGCCGCGCCTTGTCGAGATTGCCATTGTCCGGCCAGCTGTTGAGTGGCGCAAAGCGCTGCTGCCCGCTGTTCGCCCCGCCGCGGCCGTCACCGGTGCGGTACGTGCCCGCGGCATGCCACGCCATGCGGATGAACAGTGGCCCATAGTGCCCGTAGTCCGCCGGCCACCACGGCTGGCTGTCCGTCATCAGCGCGGTAAGGTCGCGCTTGAGCGCCTGGTAATCGAGCTTCCGGAAGGCTTCCGCGTAATCGAATTCCTCTCCCATCGGGTCAGGCGACGCGCCGCCCTGGTGCAGGATGTCGATCGGCAGGGCTTCGGGCCACCAGTCCCGGTTTTGGCGGCCCAGCAGCGCGCGCACCGTAGATGGCCGGTCGACCGGGCATCCCATCGATTCGCCGGTTTTTGCGTCCATGGTTGCTCTCTCCCAAGATTAATGCGACCAGCTAGGCCCCCGCGTTGAGAGACGGAAACGATGAATCTTTGTCAGTATCTACGACAAAATCGATTACTACTGTCCGCTCCGCGAAGTGACCCAAAAAGCAGCAGATCAGCGCGGGATTCGTCTCGGGGGTTGACGCTCGATCAACAGATAAGCGTCGTTTGACCAGACAATCGGTCCACATCGCGCCATTTCCGGGCGACCGGCGATTGCAACGAGAAACCGCGCCGCCGGCTCAGCCTTCGAGCAATTCCCCGCGAAGGTCTCCCTGCGGCGTTCCATCAAGCCCCACCAACGATAGATGTCGGGCGGATTTGTGGGAACGAACTTCCAGGTGACGAAGGTCGGGCGACCGATCTGCCGGATGAGGCTGATCTGCCCGTCTAATGCAGGATCAAGCAAGACGCCGTCGGAAGGCTGACTCCGTTTTGTCACCTCCTCCACCATCGCTCGCGCAGAAGGATCGAGAGGCGCAAGCTGTCTATTAAGGCTTCTGAAGCCGGCCTGCACGAGCAACATCGCGATGATCGCCGTCATCGGTAACAGGCGGACCTCAGGCAAATTTACCGTGCGCAGACGCCAGAGGGCTGCCAGCAGGTATAGGGCGAGCAGCAGGATCGTGGCCGCGGGCCGGAATAGATAGAATTTGGCGAACGCGAGCGTCTCGCGATCGAGCCAGCTCAGGCCGACCGCGACGAACTGGTACATCGCGAGGAACAGAACGACGATCGCGAAAGCGCGCAGCAGTCGGTCGGGCTCCCGGAGCGCGTACAGAGCACCGGCGGCGATCACCAGTGAATAGCCCAGGCCGCGCATGGCAAGCCTTTTCCACCCGCCGACATCGGCAAATGGTGCCAGATGGTGCGGCGCGCGCAACACCGCGTAGATATAGTCGGCGCTCGGCATTCCCTTCGGGGGCACAGATCCAGCGAAGCGGAGCTGATCGCGAGCAAGCGCATAGATCTCTGGTGCCACGAGTACAATGAAGAGTGACGCGGTGAAGAGACCTGTGCGCCAATCGCGGCGTGCCAGCACCAGAAGCAGCCACGACAGCGCGAACCACAATCCGCCAATCTGAAAATGAAAGTAGACAGCAATTGCTGACCAAATCGCGACGAGGGCCCACCGTCCGCGTGACGATCCTGCCTCAGCGAAGGCGAGAATTCCAAAAGCGTAGCAGAATACCTTGGGGTCGGCCACGATTAGGAACCCCTCCCCGCCCATGAGCGACTCTCCGGCCGCTAAGTATATCGCCACGACTGCGAGAGCATCGACGACCGACAGTCGAAACAGCACGGAAAGGCGAAGCAGGGCGAAAGCCATGAACGCGATCGAGGCGGCAGTAACCACCGCATGCGCGCCTTCGTATCCAAGCAAGTCGACGATATTGCCGTACAGCCAGAAGGCCATGAACTTGCCGCTGCTTTGGTCGAAAGCCGCACTGAACGGCGCGAACGCATCGGGTCTGACCCAGCGATACGCCAGCTGGAAGTAATTCTCTTCCCCGGCGGTCCAACGATAAGGGAATGCGATGATGGCGAGGACCGAAGCCAGCACGGCCCAGTAGACGGGCCTCGGAATTGCGGGATCGTCGAGCCGCCCGAATAGCCGTTCAAAGGAATTCGAAAGCCGGGCGACCCCTCCGGCCGAAACACGTTGGATAGAAGCCAGGGCGTTCATCGACCCCCCCCAGATGAGCAGGAGATAGGTAATGCGTCCGGCCGCGTCAGTCCATGTGCTTGAGGCCGACGCGGAGATAATCCCAGCCCGTCACGAGCGTAAGGGCGGCCGCCGCCCAGAGGCTGAAGACCCCGACCTGATGGACCCACGGTTGGCTCGGCGCCGCGCCGCCGAGGATGAGCGCGCCCAATGCGACCAGCTGGAAGGTCGTT
>DATENV010000228.1:0-4877 GCA_035274805.1 Sphingomicrobium sp.
TTTTCCCCGGCCGCCCGCGCGATTGGCCGGGCCTATGCCTATCATTTCTGGCGCCCGGCGAACGCCGGACAATGGCTCGATGTCGTTGCTGCCTTCTTACTTTGGCCGGTGGCGATCGTCGTGACGACCGTGCGCTTCACGCGGCGGAACGGACCAATCGTCGCCGAGCGCTTCGGCCGGTCGAGGGCCCGGCAAGTTGCCGATCAGTTGAGGCTGTGCGTCACTTCGGGACTGCTGCCGCCATGGTATTATTGCTTCGAGCTCTACCGGCCGCGCGGAATGGCCCACGCCCGCGAATATCTGACGCGCGGCGAGACCAAGCACGGCGCCTACCTGCTGCTGGCGAAGGCGCGGGGCTCGTCGTCGCCACTTGGCGACAAGGAGGAGTTCGCGCGCTTTTGCGCCGAGCGTCAGGTCGCGACGCTGCCCGTCCTGTTCTCCGCGCATGACGGCGAGGTTCGCTGGAATGGGGTTACGTCGCACCAGCTCCCCCGAACCGATCTCTTCCTGAAGCCCGTCCATGGACGCGGCGGCCGGGGAGCCGAACGCTGGGACTACCTCGGTAACGGCAGCTACCGGGATCCGAGGGGCAATTCGCTCTCGGCGTCCGAGCTCGTCGATCGGCTTCGTTCCCTGTCGCGTTGGCAGCCGATCCTCGTCCAGCAGAGGGCGCGGAATCATCCGGCGATGCGCGACCTCAGCAATGGCGCTCTCAACACGATCCGCATGATCAGCTGCCTCGACGAACGCGAGCAACCCGAGCTGATCGGCGCCGTGCTGCGAATGGCCGTCGGCGATAATATGACGGTCGACAACGTGCACGCGGGCGGGATCGCGGCGGCCGTCGACCTCGGCACCGGACGCATGCATTGCGCGACTTATGCTGGCTTCGATTCAAACCTTGGCTGGATCGATCGCCATCCGGATACGGACGCCCGGATCGCCCGCCGAGTCCTGCCCCTGTGGGATCAGGTTTGCGACCTGGTTAGGCGCGCTCACGCTGCCTTCAACGACTGGGTCGTGGTCGGCTGGGACATTGCGATCATGGCGGACGGCCCGCGCCTGGTCGAAGGCAACAGCGGACCGGACATCGACTTGATCCAGCGCCCGCTCCGCACGCCGTTCGGCGATTCGCGGCTCGGCGAGTTGCTCGCTTTTCACCTCGACCGGACCGAACGGTCGTGGCGGACGCGCTGACGCACTCGACCCGTCCCAGTTGCAACCGCTTGTGCGATCGGTCAAAATTGCTTCCCTGACGAAGGTGGGCCCGCCCCGCGTCTGCGCCCATGAGGGGAGCGAGTCGGCATGGTCGATATTCCGGACAACGCCTCCACCCCGATCAACATCGCCGTCGGCGGCACAATACAAGAGCAGATCGAAGTCCTTGGCGACCACGACTGGTTCCGGGTCGGGCTGACCGCGGGCCAGAAGGTCACCATCGCGGTGAACCTCGTCACGCTGGAGGATTCGTACGTGTACCTCCGCAACGCCAGCGGCGCGGTCCTCGCCGAGAATGACGATGGCGGCGGAGGACGCGGCTCGCGGCTGGTCTACACCGTGCCGACGACCGGCACAGGAACGTATTACATCGACGTCGCCGCCTGGGTGAACGACGGGTCGGACCCGGACTACACCGGCACCGGGGCCTACAAGCTTTCCGTCAGCAACTATGTGCTGCCGTCGGTGGGCACGCTGGACGAGTTCGCGCTCCAGATGACTAGCGGCTTCTTCGGCGGCGAGTCCCACCGCTTCCCCGTTACCCAAGGCGGCACGATCACTGTCGACCTGACGGCGATTACCGAAGCGGGGCGGTCGGTCGCCCGGCAGGCGCTGCAGCAGTGGAGCGACATCATCGGCGTCAACTTCGTCGAGCAATCGGCCGGCGCACAGATCACGTTCGACGACCTGCAGCAGGGAACCGGCGCCTTCTCCGACACCACGTACTCGAACGGCATCATCACATCGGCGATCGTCAACGTGTCGCTGCAGCGGCTGAACCTGCACACGTACATGCATGAGATCGGCCACGCGCTGGGGATCGGGCACACCAGCAACTCGAACGCCGGGACGGCGGCCGCGGTCTATCCCGACGATGCGATCTGGAGCAACGATGCCTCCGCGATCAGCATCATGTCCTACTTCGACAATGCCGAGAACGGCTATTACGCGAGCCTCGGCTTCTCGAACCTGCCGGTGGTGACGCCGCAGGTCGCCGACATCATCGCGATGGGCAATCTGTACGGGCTGTCGACCACCACGCGCACCGGCGACACGACCTACGGCTTCAACAACAACAGCGGCCGAAGCGCGTTCGACGCAGCGCTGAACCCGAACGTTTCCTATACAATTTTCGACTCCGCGGGCATCGACACGCTCGATTATTCAGGTTTCGCCAGCAACCAGTGGATCAACCTTAATTCCGAGTCCTTTTCGAACATCGGCTCCTCGATCGGGAATGTCGTCATTGCCCGCGGAACCGTGATCGAGAATGCGATCGGCGGGAGCGGCGCTGACCGAATCATCGGCAATTCGGCGAACAATGCGATCAGCGGCCGAGGAGGCACCGACGTCCTGACCGGGGGCCTCGGAACCGACACATTCCAGGGCACCCGCGCCGGGCTCAACGGCGACGTGATTACCGATTTCTCGCGAGGCGACCGGATCGTCATTGCCGACGCCGCGCTGGCAGGCTTCTCCTTCAACTTTGCGGGCGGTCTGCTGAGCTATTCGGGCGGCTCGGTGACACTGAGCGATCTCCTCCATCCGAGCATCGCCGCCAGCGCAGCACCGGAGGGCGGGGTCCAGATCACGTTCAGCGGCCCCCCGATCATCGTCGCCGGCGGGCAGAGCGTTTCTGTCGCCGCTTTGTCAAACAACGAATCGCCCAACGCCAAGGCGCTCGCTTCCGAATTGCTCGAGCAGCCGAATATGACTCTTGCCGAGTCCCAACTCAGCGGTCTCCGCGAGCATTTGTTCGCTTCCAGCGAATTCGTGGACCGCAGCTTCCATTTCGCGAACGCTTTCGGGCCCACATGGCTTGCTGAGGATCTATTCCAGTAAAATCAGCCGGCTGAGCATTGTGCCAAAGGCTGTCCGCCGGCGCGCGTGCGGTCGCCGGGCAGCGCTTGGCAGAGCGGCGTTCCCTGGAGCAGCGCGTCGCCGCCGATCGCCTGGTACAGGCCCACGATGTTCTGCGCCGCCGCAAGCCTGGTCTGCACCATCGTCTGCTGTGCCGCATAATATGAGCGCTGCGCGTCGAGCACGGTGAGGAACGGGTCGATGCCCGCGCGATACCGTGCCTCCGTCAGCACGTAGGTGTCGGCCGTTGCCGCCTGTTGGCGTTGGCGCGCGGCGATTTCGTCGTTGATGGTCCCGCGGCGGGCTAGCGCGTCCGCGACCTCGCGGAACGCGGTCTGGATCGTTCGCTGGTAGCTCGCGACGGCGGCGTTGCGCTGCGCCTGGCTCAGCCGGACGTTGGCGCGGCCCGCGCCCGATTGGAAGATCGTGTACGTCGCGTCCGCGCCGGCACTCCAGCCGAACGCGCCCCCGGTGAACAACTTGGTCAGCGCACTGCTGGCGAAGCCCAAGAGGCCGGTCAGCGTGATGCGCGGGAACAGCGCCGCCCGTGCCGCGCCGATCTGGGCGTTCGCGGCGCGCAGCTCATATTCGGCCTCGAGGACATCGGGACGCCGCAGCAATACAGTCGAATCGAGGCCCGCCGGCACCGGTGCGATCGTGCCGAACGCTTCCTCGATAGATCCCGACAACAGCTTTGGGTCGATCGGCCCGCCGACGAGCAGCTGCAACGCATTGACGTCCTGCGCCACTGCGGTCCGTTGCCGGGCAAGGTCGGCCTGGGCCTGACTCAAGATCTGCTCCGCCTGCCGCAAGTCGGTGCGCGGAGCGATCCCGCCTTCGAGCCGGAGTCGCGTCAACCGAACGCTTTTCCCGGCGCTGGCAGCGGTTTGTTCGGCGATCAGGCGAAGGCTCGAATCCGCTGCATGCTCGAGCCAGGCGGCGGCGACCGCCGCGACCAGCGTGAGTCGGGTCGCGCGCGCGCCGGCTTCGGTAGCAAGGTAGCGCTCGAGCTGGACATGGGTGAGCGAGCGGACGCGGCCGAACAGGTCGAGCTCGAAGTTCGGCACATTGAGGCCGGCCTGATAATTCGCGTTGACCGTGTCGTCCTTGTCGCCGCTGACGGTGACGCCGGTTCCGGCGTTGAGTGTCGGCAGCTGATTCGCGCGCTCGATCCGATATTGCTCGCGCGCCGCGGCGATGTTGGATGCGGCGACCATCAGGTCGCGGTTGCTGGCGAGCGCCTGGCCGATCAGCGTTTGCAGCCGCGGGTCCTGAAAGACTTGCCGGTACGTGAGCACCGGAAGTCCGACTTCGGCTTGCGCAAGGTAGGGGTCGCCTACCGGCCACGAAGCCGGAACCGCCGGATGCGTGCGCACATACTTCGGTTCCATCGTCGCGCAGGCGCTCGCCAGCAGCGCCAGCAGGGCGGCACCGCGCTTCATGCTTCGGC
Organism: Sphingomicrobium sp.; assembly: GCA_035274805.1. Taxonomy (GTDB): domain Bacteria; phylum Pseudomonadota; class Alphaproteobacteria; order Sphingomonadales; family Sphingomonadaceae; genus Sphingomicrobium. The sequence continues at coordinate 4,529 of DATENV010000228.1, forward strand.
TCGCCGGCGGCGGGAGAATCGCTCGCGGAGCATGACCATGCCATCGCGGACGCTGCGCCGCACGATCACGAAGAAGAACGGGATGTAGAAGATGGCGAAGATGGTCGCGGTCAGCATCCCGCCGATCACCGCCGTGCCGATCGCGAGGCGACTGTTGGCGCCGGCGCCCGTGGCAAGCGCGAGCGGCATCACGCCGAAGATGAAGGCAAAACTGGTCATCAGGATCGGGCGGAGCCGGATGCGCGCCGCTTCGATCGCCGCATCGATCACGCGCGCGCCTTCGCGCTCCGCGCGCTCGGCGAACTCGACCATCAGGATCGCATTCTTGGCGGACAGTCCCATGGTCGTG
>DATENV010000229.1:0-8512 GCA_035274805.1 Sphingomicrobium sp.
AGTTCTTCGTCCGACGCGGCCGCGGTACGCTTCACGGTCGAAGCGATCCCACCTCCACTTGCGGCGATTTCCTCATAAGTCGCCCCCGCGCGGCGCATCGCATGCTCGTCGGCGCGCGTGCCGCCGAACACCAGGTGGGTGTGGCAGTCGATCAGCCCCGGCGTCACCCACGCGCCGCCGAGCGCGACGACCTCCCTGGCGCGAAAGCCGGCAAGCTCCGTGCGCTTGCCGACGCGGACGACCTTGCCGTCGGCGATGCCGATCGCGCCATTGTCGACGATCCCCAGCCCGTCGCCTTCGAGCGTCGCGATCCTGCAGTCGACGAGGAGCCGGTCCCACATGCGTTTGCCCTTAGGCGACCGCGCTTGCTACGGTCAAAGCGATGGGGAGCTGGCCAAACCTTTCGGACCTGGTCGTCGGCATCGAAACCGCCGCGCCGGTCGGGCTGGTCGGGGCGCCGCTCGCCGCCGGCTCGGTGACCGCCGGCCAGTGCGGCCTGGCGCCGGCCCTGCTTCGCGACACGCTGCGGCGGATCGGGCGTTACGACGTCGAAACCGGCCGTGAGCTATCGGCCCGGATCACCGACCGCGGAGATGTCGAGATCGCCGGCCTGTCGATCGAGGAAGCGACCGGCCCGATCAGCGAGGCGGTCCGCTACAGCCTCGCGCTCCACCAACTGACGCTGCTGGTCGGCGGCAACAACGCGGTGACGCGTCCTGGCGTGCATGGACTCGGACTTCCGCTCGACAAGGTCGGGCTGATCACGCTCGACGCGCATTTCGACATGCGCGAGACGCACGACGGCCTGAGCAACGGCAACCCAGTGCGCGCGCTCATCGAGGACCGCCTGCCGGGCGCGAACATCGCGCAGATCGGCCTCGCCAGCTTTGCCAACAGCCGGAAAATGCATGAGGACGCAATCGCCGCCGGCAACCTGGTGGTGACGATCGGCGAAGTCCGCCGCCTGGGCATTGCCCTCGCGGTCGATCGCGCGCTCGACCAGCTCGGTCATTGCGACGCGCTCCTGGTCGACTGCGACATCGACGTGATCGACCGCGCGCAGTTCCCGGCCGCGCCCGGCGCCCGGCCCGGCGGGATGGCGGCGCACGATTTCTTTGCGGCGGTGCGCCGGCTCGCGGCGGACGCGCGTGTGCGGGTGATCGACCTGACCGAATGGGATCCGCCGCTCGACGCGACCGATCTCAGCGCCTTGACCGCGGCGCGCTGGGTCGCCGAGTGCCTTGCCGGCTTCGAGATGCGTTCGGCTTGATCTTCTGCCGCGGCGGTTCAGCCGTCACGAAAACTTCGCCGCCGGCGATCCGTGCGACGCATTCCCAGGGGATGCGGCGGCCATGCTGCCGCGCGGTCAGGCGCTCGATGAAGCTGCCGGGGCCGCAGGTCAGCGCGACGATCCGGCCGCCTTCGGCATGGACTTCGTGCACCCGCCCGAGCGTCTCGCCGTCGAGGGTCTTGACCTTCGCATCGCGCAAATCGGTCAGGCGCATCACATCGCTCCCCACCGCGGGATCCACGCCCGAACGCGATTCTCGACCGCGTGCAGTCGCACTTTTTCAGCCGGGCACTTGAGGTGGACCGCGGCACTGATCGTGTCGATCTCGGCGACCGGAACGCGGGTCAGGCGATCTCCGACGATGGCACTGACGGCGCGGAAGAGCCAGCCGGGCATCCGCCCCTGATACGCGCCGGGACCGACCAGCAGCGCCTTGATCCGCATTTCCTTGCCGGCCGCGCCGCTGAGCTCGACATCATCGACGACCCCGCACCACCGCCCGTCCCGGTCGATGATCGGCAGGTCGATCAGCTGGCTGACGAGTTTGATCGGATCGGAGAGGTTCATCCCTTCCCTCCCGAGGTCAGCAAATAGAGCGGAATTGCCGCGACTGCCGCCGCGGTGATGATCGCGAAGTAAAGCCAGCCGAGGCCCCTCGCGAGCCACTTGTTGGAATGCTCACGCATGAAGCTTTTGTCCCCCGCGAGCAGCATCAGCGGTAGATAGGTCAGCGGCAGGACGACGATCGAGAACAGCACGGCAAGCTCGACCAGGCTCATCACGTCGACGCCGGTCAGGACGATGCTCAGGGCGACGAGGAACACGACCGCCCAGGCGAGGGTGAAGCGCGGCGCTTCCCACGGTTTCTTGTGGCGCCCCCACTCCCAGCCGAAGAATTGCGACACGGCGTAAGCATTGGCCATGCAGGTCTCGACCGCCGCGCCGGCGACCGCGAACAGCATCCCGAGCAAGGCGAGCAACAGGCCCGTTTTGCCGAACGGAATCGCCGCCTGCATCGCGGCGCTGCCGGGAATTTCGGGTCCGACATTGGCCGGACCGAACATCTGCGCGGAGTTCGACAGGATGGCGATCGCCAGCAGCGAGCCGAGGCCGAAGCCGACCGTCGCGGTGACGCGGTTGGTGAGCAGGTCCTTGGGTCCCCATTCCTCCTCGATCCCGCCGGAGGAATAAAAATAGGCCTCGTAGGGAAACATGACCGCCGACAGGATCGCGACGGCGAAGTAGGCGAACTGCAGCAGCTCCTTGGTGCTGAGACCCGACGGAATCTGCGGAACGAAGCCGGCGGCGATCTTGTCCCACGGCGGGTGGATCGCGACCAGCGCCGCCGCGAAGACGAGCATCATCAGCCCCGCAAGGCCATAGCCGCGCTCGATCCACTTGAACGGCAGGAACCAGATCGAGGCCATCAGGAACAGGACGCTGAGCGCCGCCATCGCCAGATAGGGCGCGCCGGTCAGATGATGGAGGATGAGCCCGATGCCGCCCACCTCGGCGGCGCAGGTGATCAGCGTGCTGAGCAGCGAGGCGGCCAGCGTGACCAGCCCGAGCTTGAGCCCGAGCCGGTGCCGCATCAGGTTGAACACCGGCTGCTTGGCGATCGCGGCGACACGGCCGCTCATCTCGCCGAACACCATGATGCCGATGGTGGCGAACGCGAACACCCAGATCAGCGCATAACCGAACTTCGACCCGGCTTGCGCGGCGAACACCAGCTCGCTGATGTCGACGAAGCCGCCCACGGCAGTCATGATGCCGAGCGTCAGCTCAAGCGGATTCAAGCTGGTCCTCGATTTGCTTGAGCTTGTCGGAATGCGTTTTGAGCGCCTGGGGCGGCACGTCCCCCGGTTCCCGAAGCAGCAGCTGGATTTCCGCGCCGTAAGGACTGTTCAGCTGGGTCAGCGAGGAGGACGCCGTTTGCAGCTGCTCGCGCAGCTTGGCCCGCATGGTCTCGGCGTAGGTGGCGTTGAGTTGGCCCTTCGCAGCCTGGTCGTTGACCATCGCCCACTCACCCGCGAGCGAGCGAGCCTCGCCGATGTACGGCAGGTCCGCCTGCGGGCCCTTCGAGCATGCGCCGAGCATCAGCAACGCCAAGGGCAACCACCAGCGCATGGCCGGAGAACATTTCGTTCAGGTGGCGGTTCCGGCGATGCGCCGGCCCTTCGCCGACAGCGTCCGGAAGGTGATCGAGAAACGCAGCGAATCGCCCGGCGAGATGCTATGCTCCCAATCGTTGCGCGCTTCGCCCGACAGCAAGTAAGCCGAGCGCGGCTGGACCTCGAGGTTCGTCCGCTTGAACCCGCTCCCCGTGCGCCGCCGGAAGCGCAGCGTCGCCGGCGAGCCGAGCGAAACTCCGACCACCTCGTCGAACACGTCGCGGTCGCGGTGCCAGCCGATGCCGGCGCCAGGGTCGTAGCGGGCGAGGAGGACGTGGACGAACTCGTCAGGCCGCAAGCCGGCAAAAGCCGCGGCCTGTTCGCGCTGCGGCTGGAGCCAGCCGGGAATAGACTCGGCGGACGTGAAGCTCGCATCCTCGAAGTCGTAGCGCCAACCGAAGCTCTGCGTCCTGCGGTTGCCGAGCCAGCCGTGGAACCGGAACGGCGCGAGCTCCAGGGAGCCGAGCCGTGTCAGCAGAGCGCGCTCTTCGGTCGCAGTGATGACGTCCTCGCCGTAACGCAGCCCCTCGATCAACGGCGTGTCGAACAGCAGGCTCATATCCCGAACAATTCCTTGAGCTCGGACGGGCGCAGCTCGGGCGCGAGCTGGTCGAAGGTGCACTGCTTCGGGTCCTTGTCGGGCCGCCACCGAAGGAAACCCGTGCCGTGACGGAAGCGGCGGCCGGTGACCTGGTCGTAGCGCACCTCGACCACCAGCTCGGGCTTCAACGGCTCCCAGGCCATCGATCGAGCCGTGTTCCACCGGCTCGGCCCGCCGGGCGCGCTGCCGGTAAAGCCCGGCGGGCCGATCAGTTGCTCGAGCCGGTTGGTCAGCGCGGGCCGCTCGCTCGACGGAATCGCCGAGGTGAAGCCGACATGATGCAGCAGCCCGTCATCGTCGTAGAGGCCGAGCAGCAGCGATCCGACGACCGTCTTTTTTTCCGCGTAACGAAAGCCGCCGACAACGCAGTCGGCGGTGCGCTGCTGCTTGACCTTGATCATCACCCGCTCGCCCGGGCGGTAGGGGAGGTCGGCGCGCTTGGCGATCACGCCGTCCAGCGCGCCGCCGCTCCGCTTGAGCCAGCCCAAGGCGGTTTCGCGATCCATGGTCATCGGCGACAGATGGAGGCTGGCCAGCTTGTTGGCGGCGAAGAATTGTTCGAGCCGGTCGCGCCGCTTCGACAACGGGAGGTCGCCAAGCGGCTTGCCGTCTAGCTCGAGCAGGTCGAAGACCATCAGCTCCGCCGGAGTTTCGGCGGCGAGCTTGCGCACCCGGCTTTCGGCCGGATGCAGCCGCAGCTGCAGCGCATCGAACGACAAGATGTCGCCGACCGGGATGATCAGCTCGCCGTCGAGCAGGAACCGCGTCGCCTTCGCATCGCGCAGCATGTCGACCACTTCGGGGAAATAGCGCGCGAGCGGCTTCCCGGACTTGGAGGTCAGCGTCACTTCGCTCCCGTCGCGGCGAGCTAGGCAGCGGAAGCCGTCCCACTTGGGCTCGAACTGCCAGCCCTCGCCCTCGGGAAGCTCGGCGGCGAGCAATGCTTCCATCGGTGCCGGAACGGGCTTCGGGCTGGTCACTCGCCGACAATCGCCGGCGGCTCGCAGTCGTTCCCGTTGCGCGTCGCAGCACAGATGTTACGCTGCCGGTTCGTTCCTGGGGAGACGAGCATGGCATTCGATCCGAACGCTGCGACCGCGCGCTACATCGACAGTCTTGGACCGGCCGCGCTGCAGAAGGCGCACGATTATACGGTCGGCAAGGAATGGATGCTGCTGTGGGCGCTGCTGGTCGCCGCGATCGTCACCTGGCTGATCGTCCGCAGCGGCGTGCTCGACAAGCTCGACGGGAAGTTCGCCGAGCGCCGCGCCAACCTTCGCGCGTTCGTCATCAGCCTGGTCTATTTCCTGGTCTCGGCGCTGCTGACGCTGCCGTGGACGCTCTACGCCAGCTACTTCCGCGAGAAGAGCTACGGCCGGACGAGCCAGCCGCTCAGCGACTTTCTGGGGCAGGCGGCACTGGCGACGATCATTACGGCGGTGGTCGGCGCACTGTTCATGACCGGCGTCTATTGGCTGATCCGGCGCACCGGCGCGCGCTGGTGGATCTGGTCGGGCGCGCTCACCGCGGTCGCCTTTTCGTTCATCATCCTGCTTGCGCCGGTTCTGATCGAGCCGTTGTTCAACAAATATGAGCCGGTTCCGCCGGGCCAGGTCCGCGACGCGGTCGTGTCGATGGCGCAGCGCGCCGGCATCCCGCCAGAGCGGGTATTCATGTTCAACGGCTCCCGCCAGTCGAACAATTTCACGGCGAACGCGGGCGGCGTCGGCAGCACCGCGCGCGTGGCGATCTCCGACGTCGCATTCAAGAACGCGTCGCTGGACGAGGTCCGCGCGGTGACCGGTCACGAAATCGGTCATTACGTGCTCAAGCACACCTGGTGGGGCATCCTGTTCTACTCGATCGCGGCGATCCTCCTGTTCTGGATCGCCGACCGGACCTTTCCGCGCTTCGCCCGGGCATTCGGCAGCTCCGCGACCTTGCCCCAGCCTCGCGGCATTCCCGTGCTGTTGTTCATGGTGTCGCTGTTCGGCCTGCTGACGCTGCCGATCTTCAACACGTTCGGCCGGACGCTGGAGACCGACGCGGACATGTACTCGCTCGAGACGGAGAACCGGCCCGACGCGCTGTCGACCGCGCTGGTGAAGACCGCCGAGTACCGGTACCCGCGGCCCAACCGGATCGAGGAGGTCATCTTCTACGACCATCCCTCGGTCGAAGCGCGCGTTCGCCGCGCGATGGAGTGGAAGGCGCAGCACCCGGAGCCGCCGACGCAATAGGTGAAGCTTTCACATAGCCGCACGCGCCGCTGCCGGTAGCTTCAAAGCTCCAGCGGGGGCGGGTGCATGGCGGGTCAGCTCACCATCGACAGCGGCGATACGGCGTGGATGCTGGTGTCGACCGCTCTGGTGATGCTGATGGTGCTGCCGGGGCTCGCCCTGTTCTACGGCGGGTTGGTCCGCGCCAAGAACCTGCTGAGCGTGATGAGCCAGGTGCTGGGCATCGCTGCAGTCGCGATCCTGACCTGGGTGCTGTGGAACTACAGCCTGGCCTTCAGCGGCGGCAACTGGCTGGTCGGCGGGCTGGGCAAGGCCGGGTTCGGCGGATTGACCGAAAGCTCCGCCTGGCCGGCCGGCAGCGCGGGCAAGGCGATCCCCGAGCTGGTGTTCGCCGCGTTCCAGATGAGCTTCGCCGCAATCACCGCCGCGCTGGTGATCGGCGCGCTGGTCGAGCGGGTGCGCTTCTCGGCAATCATGCTGTTCGCGACGCTGTGGCTGACCATCGTCTATGCGCCGCTCGCGCACATGGTGTGGGCGAGCGAGGGGCTGCTGTTCAGGCTTGGCGCGATCGACTTCGCCGGCGGCACCGTGGTGCACATCAACGCAGGGGCCGCCGGGCTGGTCGGGGTCGCCTTCGCCGGGCCCCGCATCGGCCATCTCCGCGAAGCCATGCCGCCCCACTCGCTGGCACTGACGATGGTCGGCGCCGGGCTGCTGTGGGTCGGCTGGTTCGGGTTCAATGCCGGATCGGCGCTCCAGGCCAACGGCCTCGCTGCCGTCGCTCTGGTCAACACGCTGGTCGCGCCGGCGGCTGGGCTGCTGACCTGGATGGGCGCCGAGCGGCTGGTGTCGGGCAAGCCATCGATGCTCGGCGGCGCTTCGGGCGCGGTGGCCGGACTGGTCGCGGTGACCCCGGCGGCCGGGGCGAGCGGCCCGATCGGAGCGATGCTGCTCGGCGGCGCGGCGAGCCTGGTCTGCTACGGCTTCGTGGGCTCCCTCAAGAACCGCTTGAAGCTCGACGACAGCCTCGACGTATTTGGGATCCACGGGCTCGGCGGGATCATCGGCTCGATCGGCACGGCCTTCGTCGCGCTGCCCTGGCTCGGCGGGCATGGCGGCGACGATTACGCGCTCGGCCAGCAGCTTGCCGGGCAGATCGCCGCCGTGGCGGTCGCAATTGTCTGGTCGGCGGCCGGATCGGCGCTGTGCTTCGCGGCGGTCAGGCGCGTGGTGCCGCTGCGCCATCCGCGCGACGCCGAACGCGAAGGCCTCGACATCGCCGACCATGGCGAACGTGCGTACAACTACTGATCCGCGACCAAAAAAAAGCCCGCTCGAAAGCGGGCTTGTGGTTGGTTGCGGGGGCAGGATTTGAACCTGCGACCTTCAGGTTATGAGCCTGACGAGCTACCGGGCTGCTCCACCCCGCGTCACCAAGTTCAGGCTGCGGCTAGGCAGCCCGGAGCTCCTTTTGTTTCCCGTTCCGCAGAGCGGAACGGCGGCGGGCTGCTCCACCCCGCGCCAACAAAAACGCCGCTGCGAGATAGTCTCGGCAGCGGCGAAATCAACATTGCGAATGGGTTCGAACCACGCCGCCAGCAAAGCCTGGCGACGACCTACTCTTCCATCGCTTAAGCGATAGTACCATCGGCGCTGTCCGGTTTCACGGCCGAGTTCGGGATGGGATCGGGTGGGTCACGGACGCTATGGTCACCAAGCTATGGTGACGGCGCGGTTCGGTTTCTAGAAATCGTGCACTTGGGTTTGTCTTAGCGTCATCTAGCTGAGAACTTCGATCACGCCAGCAGAGCTGACGATGATGGTGGGACTCTCAAGCGCGAAATGAGTAATTAGGACCGGTTAGCTCCACGCATTACTGCGCTTCCACACCCGGCCTATCAACGTGGTGGTCTTCCACGACTCTAAGATACCTTATCTCGAGGGAGGCTTCCCGCTTAGATGCTTTCAGCGGTTATCCCGTCCGTACATAGCTACCCTGCTGCGCGGCTGGCGCCACGACAGGTCCACCAGAGGTACGTTCAACCCGGTCCTCTCGTACTAGGGTCAACTCCTCTCAAGTATCGACGCCCACGGCAGATAGGGACCAAACTGTCTCGCGACGTTCTGAACCCAGCTCACGTACCACTTTAATTGGCGAACAGCCAAACCCTTGGGACCTGCTCCAGCCCCAGGATGTGATGAGCCG
>DATENV010000230.1:0-4454 GCA_035274805.1 Sphingomicrobium sp.
CCCCGAATAGACGGTGCGATCGACCAAGTGGCGTCCGTCGAAGACGTTGTCGACGGTGAAGCGCACGGTCAGTCCGAGCAGATTCTTGTGCTCGACATAGAAGCCCGCGATCCACGGGAGATCCTGGCTGCTGAAGACCTCGGTCAGGAAGAAATTCGGCGTGTAATGGCGATGCTGGACGTAGGCGCTCCATGCCCAGGGCGTTTCCGGAATGTCGTGACGGATCTGGATGCTGCCCCATCTGTCCTGGATATTCGTGATCGGCCGCTTCTGGCCGGTCAGCGGGTCGCGCACTCGCGTTCTCTCCGCGCCGATGGTCAGATCGATCTTGGCGCCCTTGAGGCCCATCGGATCGAGCTGAAACGTGCTGACGCTTTCCGCGCCGATCCGGTTGGCGCGCGGCAGATTGCCGATGCCCTCGCCGTCTTCTCCGATCGGGATCACGTCCACGATGTCCTCGACGCGATAGTACCAGGTACGAAGCCGGGTCTTGCCCCACGGGCCGAGGTCGTGCGCGATCTCGGTCTCGGCTTCCCAGCTCTGCGGCGGCACGAGGTTGGGATTGCCGGCATTCTCGCGATCGGAGCTCAGCTGCGGCTGAGCAAGGAAATCGTAGAAGCTGATCTGCCCGACCCTGCGGCGCAATTTCAGGCTGACATCCCAGCCCTTTGCCGGCCTCCAGCCGAACGTGACGCTCCCCTTTGGACGGAAGAACTTCCGGGCCGGTTGGTCGTCATCGACGCGATCGAGCTGGGAGACTTCCGCGCCCGCCGCGACCTGGAGATCGAGGTTCGACGCTAGCGGGCGGCTCCAGGTCGCAATCCCTTCGTAGCGGACCTCGGTGACCTTGCCGGTCCCTTCCGGGAACGGCACTTCGACGAACTGCTCGTCGGAGTTTAGCTGGAACAGTCCGCCCTTCTGATCGAGCGAATTGAAGGCGCGCTCGAACGAGACCTGCCAATCGTTCTTGCCGCCCTTCCAGTGATATTCGCCGCGGCCAATCGTCTCGCCAATTCTCGTGTCGCGGCTGAAGCGCGTGCCGATCGAATCGGCGCCGCTGCTGTCGAATGTCAGCACCTGCGTGGTGATCAGGGGCTCGTGCTCCCAATGGCGGACGCCGATCAGCTTCAGGCGGCCGGGGCCGAGCGCGAACTCGTAATCGGCGTTGATGTCGGCATAATAGCCGTTGAGCTGCTGGAAGTTGGTGCGGCTGCGCCGTTCGCCGGTCACCAGCAGCCGGCGATCGCGCCGGTCGACCGGGTTCCAGTAGGGCGTGTAACCGAGCGTCAGGTTGCCGAGCGATGAGCCGGGGCCGTCGAGCCCGAACTTGGCCTGCGTGTTCAGCTGCTCATATTCGGAATGGAACGTCTCGTCGCGGGTCTCGGTCAGCACGCGGTCGCGGTCATAGATCCAGATCGGGCCGCCGAAGCCGCCGCGTCCATAGCCGTTCTTGATCGAGAGCGTGTAATCGACCGGACCGGCCTTGTCGGAATAGCTGACCGAGCCGCCCATCACTTCCGGTTCGGTGAAGTGTGCGCGAAGGTTGGGATTCCATTCGAACTGCCCGGTCCCGGCCGCCGTCGCCTTGAGGATGACGTTCGCGATCTGGCCGGCAAGGCCCGCGATCCCGAGGCTTGCCGCATCGACGATCTCGATCCGGTCGACGCTCGCCGCTGAGGTGCGCTGGAGCTGGTCGATCGCGCCGCCCGACTTGTTGGCGATCCGCTGCCCGTTGACGAGGACGTTCTCCGATGCCTGGCCGAGCCCGCGTTCGACGTCGGCCGAGCGGATCGTGAAGCTCGGCACCTGGACCAGCATGTCGTAGGCGGTCTTCGGAGCGAAGCGCGCGAAGTCCGCGGCGGTGTAGATGCGCTTGGCGGTGGGCGGCGGAGCCACCACGGCCGGAGCCGGCGTTTGCGCCGACACGGGCACGGCGATGATGACGGCGACGCTGGCAAGCAGCGACAATCGAACGACATTCGCGGCCACCAGTCACTCCCCTGTTTACGCGCACCACTCGTGCTACATTTGTAGCGTGCTACATTTGTAGCGCTAACGCAAGCCCCAATTAGACGAACCGGCGAACGGTCGCGGCGCGAACCTGAAACAGCCAACCTTGCCAGCAATTGAATGGTTGCTAGGGCAAGGGCAATGCCGCCGATCGACCCCGTTGAACTTGCTCAGCAGCTAATCCGCTGCCCGAGCGTTACGCCGGCCCGCGGCGCCGTGTTCGATGTGCTCGAACAGGTGCTCACCCCGCTCGGCTTCACGGTTCATCGCTGGGTGATGGGCGAAGCGCCCGACGGACCCACGGAGAACATGGTCGCGATCCGCGGCGACGGCGGGCCGCACTTCGGCTTCGCCGGCCACCTCGACGTCGTCCCGCCCGGCGAAGGCTGGAGCGGCGATCCGTTCGCCGCCGAGGTCAGCAATGGCGTGCTGGTCGGGCGCGGCGCCAACGACATGAAAAGCGCGATCGCCGCTTATGTCGCGGCCTTGTCGCGCGTCGATGTCCAGAGCGGCACGCTGTCGCTGCTGATCACCGGCGACGAGGAAGGCTATGCGACCTACGGCACGCCGCGGATCATCGACTGGCTGAACGAGCGAAAGATCCGGCCCGACATGATCCTGATCGGCGAGCCGACCTCGGTCGACCGCCTCGGCGACACGGTGAAGATCGGTCGCCGCGGCTCCGTCAACATGTGGATCGAGGTGCCCGGCCTCCAGGGCCACGTCGCCTACCCGCACCGTGCGACCAACCCCGTTGCGCCGCTCGCGCGCGTCATCTCCGCGCTGGACGCGCTGCACCTCGACGACGGGACCGAGCAGTTCCCGCCCTCGAACCTCGAGTTCACAGCGGTTTCGACGCCGACCAGCGCGAGCAACGTCATTCCCGGATCGGCGACGGCGCAGCTCAACATCCGCTTCAACAACCTTCAGCGCGGCGCCGACCTGATAAGACTGGTCGAGCAAATCGCCGAGCGCGAAGCGCCGGGGTCGAAGGTGACCGCCCGGATCTCGGGCGAAGCGTTCCTGACGCCGCCAGGACCGCTCTATGACGTAGTGGTCGCGGCGATCGAGGAGGAAACCGGGGCCAAGCCGGAGCTGTCCACGAGCGGCGGGACCTCGGACGGACGGTTCCTGATTCAGCTCTGCCCGGTGGTCGATTTCGGGCTGCCCAACGCAACCATGCACAAGGTCGGCGAATGCGCGGCGATCGAGGATATCCGCGCGCTGTCGCGGATTTACGAGCGAATAATCGGAAAAGTGTTCGCTTAGGCGACCGACTTGGCGTCGCGGCCGCGCGCGTTGCTCGTCCAGGCGAGGAACTCTTCCTCGAACATCGGCTCCGCGAACACGAAGCCCTGGACGATGTCGCAGCCCATCGCCCGCAGGATATCGGCCTGGGCGACGGTCTCGACCGCTTCGGCGACGATCTCGCAGCCGACGCCTTTGATCAGCTGGATGACGGCCTGGACGATGACGCGAGCCTTCTCGCTCGTCTCGATGTCGGCGATCAGCGACGGATCGAGCTTGACGCGGTCGAGCGGCATCGCGCGCAACCTGGCGATGTTCGAATAGCCGGTCCCGAAATCGTCAATCGCAATACGCGCGCCGTCATCGCGGAGCGCGCGAATCTCGTCGAGCACGGAGGCGCTGACTTCCATCGCGGCGCTTTCGGTGAATTCGAGCTCGGTCAACGACAGCGGGACGCCGGCGTCAGCGAAAACCTGGCGAAGCTTTGCGAAGAAGTCGGGCCGCTCGACCTGGCGCGGGCTGATGTTGAACGCGAGGCGGCCATCGAAGCCATTGCGCTGCCACGATGCGAGCGTCGACGCGACTTCGGCCGTCACCCATTCGCCGACCTCGGAGATGAGGCCGGTGCGTTCGGCGACCGGGATGAACGTCGCCGGCAGCCGCAGGCCGTCGCGCGGATGATGCCAGCGCAACAGCGCCTCGGCGCCGGTGATTTCGCCGGTGACCAGGCTCATCTGGGGCTGGAAAGCCAGCTCGAACTCGCCGCGCTGCACCGCCTCGGTGAGCGCTTTCTCGGTATCGATTTTTTGCTGATGCTCGGACGCGAGATCAGCGTCGAACAGGCAGTGCTGCCCGCCGCCGACCGACTTGGCGCGATACATGGCGATGTCGGCGGCACGCATCAGCGCTTCGATGCTGGTGCCATGATCGGGGGAGACGGCAACGCCGATCGAGGCGCCGATGTCGACGCTGTGCGAGCATAGCTCGAACGGCTCGGAGATCGCCAGCACGATGCGCCGGGCGACGCGCTCGATTTCCGCCACCGACTCGATTTCCGGGAAAAAGATCGTGAATTCGTCGCCGGCGAGGCGGGCCAGCAGCGGACGGCTTTTCGCGGTGCCGGTGAGCTCGGCGTTGACGACGACACGCAGCCGGTTCGCGACCATGATCAGCAATTGGTCGCCGCGCGCATGGCC
>DATENV010000231.1:0-10076 GCA_035274805.1 Sphingomicrobium sp.
CCGGGGGCGACCCCGATCGCGCGGTCAATCGCCTCGGCGACATCGTCGAGCGGCTGTCGAGCGGCGTGAACCTGTTTCGACTGCTCGAAGCGCGGCCTGCGCTGGGGCGGCTGCTCGCGAAGGTGCTGGCCCATGCGCCGACGCTCGCTGAGCAGCTTTCGCGGCGCCCGGAGCTGTTCGAAGGCCTGTTCGACGCCTCGTGTTTCGCCATGCCGCCGCCGGCGGAGGAATTCGCCGCCGTGCTCGCCCGATCGATGGAAGGTCATCCCTACGATGTCGCCCTCGACCGCGTTCGGCGCGCGGTCAACGAGCGCCGCTTTGCGCTCGGCGTCCAGCTGATCGACCGGCACCGCGATCCGCTCGAGGTGACCGAGGGTTATGCGCGGGTTGCCGAAGGGGCTTTAATCGCGCTCGGCAATGCCGCGGCGGCCGAGTTCGAGATCACGCATGGCGTATTCCCGAACAGCGAGCTGGTGGTGCTGGGCCTCGGCCGCCTCGGCGGACATTCATTGACGCAAGCCTCCGATCTCGACCTGATCTACTTGCATAATGCGAAGCCGGGCGGCGCGTCGGACGGAGCCAAGCCGCTCGGTCCGAATGACTATTTCAACCGGCTCGCGAACCGGCTGACCGCTGCGCTCAGTGTCCCGACGGCCGCCGGGCCGCTCTACGATGTCGATACCCGTCTTCGCCCGGAGGGCGCGAAGGGCATGCTGGTCGTGTCGTTTGACGCGTTCGAGCGCTATCAGCGCCAAGAGGCCTGGACATGGGAGCATATGGCGCTGTGCCGCGCCCGTCCGGTGTTCGGTTCGCCTGACGCGCGCGAGCAAGTTGCCGCGATGATCGAGGACATCCTGCGGATGCCGCGCGACGATGCGCAGATTGTGTCCGACGCGGTGAAGATGCGGGCCGAGATGGAGCGGCACAAGCCACCCCGCGGCACCATCGACGTCAAGCTCGGTCCGGGCGGACTGGTCGACCTCGAATTCGCGGTGCACGTGCTGCAACTCACCAAGCATGTCGGCCTGAACACGCGGCTGGAAATGGCGCTGGACGAGCTGGCGGCCGAATCTTTGGTGCCGGCAAACATTGTCGATGCGCTAAAGTTGCTCTCGCGCATGCTGGTAATGATGCGGCTGGTGGCGCCGGGCGACGTCAAGCCGACGGCGGACACGTGGCAGCTGGTTGCCGAGGCTTGCGGCGCGGCGAGCTGGGATGCGCTGCTTGCCGAGCATGACGCCGCGCGGCAAAGCATCGCCGCACTGTGGAACGGCATCAAGCAAAGGGCCCTATGATGATCAACGAAGGCGACCGAGCACCAGCCATCACCGTCACGGCGAGCGACGGCAGCAGGTTTAATCTCGCGGGCCCCGGCCATCCGCTAGTGCTCTACTTCTATCCCAAGGACGACACTTCGGGCTGCACGCGCGAAGCCCAGGACTTCACGGCGCTGGCTGCCGATTACGCGAAGGCCGGGGTCAGGGTCGTCGGCGTTTCACGCGACCCGATGAACAGTCACGAGAAGTTCATCGGCAAGTATGGCCTCGCCGTGCCGCTGGTGTCCGACGAAGACGGCCGTATCTCGGAGGCTTTTGGCACCTGGGTCCAGAAGTCGATGTACGGCCGCAAATATATGGGGATGGAACGCGCGACCTATCTGATCGGCGCCGACGGGCGCGTCCTGAAGGCGTGGCGCAAGGTCAAGGTGCCGAACCACGCTGATCAGGTGCTGAAGGCTGCTCGGGAGCTTGCGGCGGCGTAGCAGCCGCCCCGCTGCCCGCGACGTCACGGATCAGCATCTCCCACCCCGCCACGGCATTATACATCGCCCGCACCGGCAGACGCTCGTCGAGGCCGTGGGCGCGCTCGTCGTCGGGACTGATCCCCCACGAGAAATCGGTGCCATAGACCGGGATATTCACCTGCCGGAAGAACAGGCCGTCGGTCGCGCCGGTCGACATCTGCGGGATGACCTCGACGGAGGGCCCGTAAAGCGTCTGGACCGCTTTGGTATAGGCGCCGAGCACGTCCGGGCGGAGCGGTGATGGCGGGCTCGGCTTGAACGGCCCATCGGGGGTAACCTTGACGCGTGGGCCAGCGATTTCCTGGAGCTCGCGGGTCAGCGCGTCGCCTTGCGAGCCTGGAAGCGCCCGGCAGTTGACGTTCGCCTCCGCCTTTTGCGGCAGCGCATTAGGTGCGTGGCCGCCCTGAAGCATGGTTGCGACGCACCGCGTCCGGGTGGTTCCGACTTCGAGCTCGTTCGCTTCAATCGCATCGGCAGCGGCGCCGTCATTGGAATTGGCCAGCCAGGCCCGCATCGCCCGTCCCAGCGGACTGTCGCCCTCCTGGCGGGCGCGCGCCGTGTAATAAGCGCGGCTGGTTTCCGTCAGCGCCGGGCGGAAGCGGTACTGTGACAGCCGGTTGAGCGCGCCGGTCAGGTCGTAGATCGCATTGTCGGGACGCGGCCGGCTCGAGTGACCGCCGCGGTTGGTCGCCGTGAACTTGTAGTCCTGGTAGATTTTCTCGGCGGTCTGGATGCCGAAGCCGAGCGACCGCCCAGTCCGATCCCACGCGCCGCCCCCGGCATCCGCATTGAGCGCATATTCGGCGTCCAGCAGCTTGCGCCATTCGGTTGCGCCCAGCCGCGCTCCGTCCCCGCCAGTTTCCTCGTCCGCAGTGTAAAAGACGATGATGTCACGGCTGGGCTTGAAGCCTTCGGCGCGTAGCTTGAACAGCGCGGCGGTGGTGCCGATCACGCCCTGCTTGTCGTCGCTCGTCCCGCGGCCGTAGAAATAGCCGTCCTTCTCAACGAACTTGAACGGGTCAAGCACCCAGTCGCTGCGCTTGGCCTCGACCACGTCCATGTGGGCGATGAGCAGGATCGGCTTTTTTCCCGAAGCATTCGCCGCCGGCCAGCGGGCGTAGAACGCATATTTCTTCTCGCCTGCCGATTCATAGGGCAGCACCTTGATATCGGCCGCCGGCCAGCCGTTCGCGCGATATTGCGCGGCGAGATAGTCGGCCATGCGCTTGTGCTCGCCGCGGCCAGCGACGGTCGGGATCTCGATCGCACTCTTGTACAGCTCGCGGGTCTTCGCCTGCCATTGTTGCGGCAAGACGATTGGGCCGTCGACCGGACTGGTTTGCGCGATTGCCGCGGCGGAACTCAGGGCGAGCAGGATTCCGGCGAGCTTGTGCATGTTTCCACTCCAGTAAATTTGCCGCGCACGCTAGGCGGATGTCAGCGCTCGTCAAGCCGCGGCGCCGTGACCCTCCGCGAGATACTCGGCGCTGCGCATCTCCTCGAGCCGGCTGACGGTGCGCTGGAATTCGAAGCTGCCGGCCCCCGCCGGGTACAGCGCGCTCGGCTCCGCATCGGCCGCCGCGAGCAGCTTCACCTTATGCTCGTAAAGCGCATCGATCAGCGTGACGAAACGCGCCGCCTCGTTGCGCATCGCGGGCTCCATCACCGGAATGCCGACGATGATCACCGTGTGGTAGCGCCTCGCGATCGCGAGATAGTCCGCCGCGCCCCGCGGTTCGCCGCAAAGTCGCCTGAACGAGAACACCGCGACGCCCTTTAGGCTCTTGGGGACGTGCATCGTTCGCCCGCCGCCGACATCGAGCTCTTCGGACGGAACCTTGGCCCGATCCTCGACCGGGTAATCGGTCAGCTGGAAGAAGGCGCGGCTGAGGGCGGCCGTCGCCTCCGGCCCGTTGGGCACGTGCCAGACTTCGACGCCGGTCAGGCGGTCGAGGCGATAATCGGTCGGACCGTTGACCTCGACCACCACCATTCGTCCTTCGATGAGCTCGATGAACGGCAGGAAGAGCTCGCGGTTGAGCCCGCCTAGATAGAGGTCGCGCGGCGGGCGGTTCGAGGTGGTGACGACCTTCACCCCATCGCCTAGCAATCTGCCGAACAGCCGCGACAGGATCATCGCGTCGGCGGGGTTGGTTACCTGCATCTCGTCGAAGCACAGCAGCTTCGCTTCGCCGGCGATCTGCTCGGCGGCCGGCTCGATCGGGTCGCCTTCCTCGCGCTCCCGTATTTCGCGGAGGCGTTGGTGGGTCTCGAGCATGAACTCGTGAAAGTGAACCCGTCGCTTCGGCATTACGTCGAGCTGCTCGAATGCGAGGTCCATCAGCATCGACTTGCCGCGCCCGACGCCGCCCCACAGATAGACGCCCGCAGGCCCATCTTCGCGCGGGCTGAACAAGCGCGATAGCAGCCCCTCGCGCTCGCCGTCGCTGAGCCGGTCGAGTGCGGCGACTGCCCGTGCCTGCGCGTCGTCCGGCTTCAGCTCGTTGGCGGCAATTAATTCGTCGTAGGCGACCCGAACGGGTCCGTTCATCGCGACGACGGTCCGTTCGCTCGGTGCACTTTCTTGAGCGTCCCGCTGAAACTGTAGCAATTCTCGCCGTTCTGCTTGACCACGCCCTGCAGGAATGCGTGGCCGCGGGTCTGCTTGACCAGTTCGACATGCGCGTCGAGCGGCGATCCGGCCTGGCCCCGCGCCAGGAAGTGGGTGGTGAGGTCAAGCGTGACGTAATGCGCGCGCTCCATTCCCGCGCACAGGCCGCCGGCGAACATCGACATGTCGATGAAGCTCATGATCGCGCCGCCGTGGATCGAGCCGCCCATGTTCATATGGTCTTCGGTCGGGAAGATGCGCGCGATGCCGCGGCCCGGCCCATCCGGCTTGAACAGCAGCCGCCCGGTCGCCGCCGCGAAGCTCGAGCGCGGGAAGTCGCCCCAGCTGAACCAGCCTTCGTTGTCGGGATCGGGCGTCGCGCCGCGCGGCAGGCCCACGTCCTCCATCAATTCTTCAGGGTCGTCCATTCTGGTGGCCTAATCGGCTCGGTTTTGAGGCGCAACTGGATGAGCATCTCCGGAAATGCTAAATGGACTTCACTCGGTCTCGTAAAGGAGACTTTATGGTCCTTGGTTTTCTGGCCTTCGCCCTTGCAGCGCAATCGTCGAATTGGGGGCCCGGAGGGCAAACCGGGTGGACCCAGGAGGGCATCAGCGCCCAGGCGGACGCCATCCGTCTTCAGAAGCTCGCGAAGAGCGGCGATGCGCGCGCGATGCGCGATTACGGTTTGCTGCTGTGGCAAGGACGTCAGGTGAAGCGCGACCGTGAAGCCGCGCTGGGCTGGTTCTACGAGGCGGCGCTTCGCAACGACGCTCCATCGATGTTCATGCTCGGCCGCGCGTTCGAGCGTGGGCAGGGTGTCGGCCGCGATCTCAAGCTTGCCGACTACTGGGTGAACCGCGCAATCGATTACGGCTTCAAGATAAAAGAAGACCGTTAGGTCAGGCCGCCCGTTCGGCGATCAGCTTCTTGGTCTCGGCGATCGCCTTGGCCGGGTTGAGGCCCTTGGGGCAGACGTTCGCGCAATTCATGATCGTATGGCAGCGGTACAGCCGGAACGGGTCCTCGAGCTGGTCGAGCCGCTCGCCCGTCGCTTCGTCGCGGCTGTCGGCAAGCCAGCGATAGGCCTGAAGCAGGATCGCGGGTCCGAGGAACTTGTCGGAGTTCCACCAGTAGCTCGGGCAGCTCGTCGAGCAGCAAAAGCACAGGATGCATTCGTAAAGGCCGTCGAGCCTCGCGCGGTCGTCGGGTGATTGCAGCCGTTCGCGGGACGGCGCGGGGCTCGCGCTCCTCAGCCACGGCTGGATCAGCGCATATTGCGCATAAGCGTGGGTGAGGTCGGGGACGAGGTCCTTGACGACGTCCATGTGCGGCAGCGGCGTGATCTGGATGTCACCCTTCAGATCCTCGATCGCAGTCGTGCACGCGAGGCCGTTGCGGCCGTCCATGTTCATCGAGCACGACCCGCAGATCCCCTCGCGGCACGAGCGGCGGAAGGTCAGCGTCGGGTCGATCTCGTTCTTGATCTTGATCAGCGCGTCGAGGACCATCGGCCCGCACTTGTCCAGATCGATGGTGTATCGGTCGAAACGCGGGTTGGCGCCGCTCTCGGGGTCGTAGCGGTAAATCTTGAACGTTCGCAGCCGCTTGCCCTCTTCGGGCTTCCATTCGCGGCCCTTTTTCACGGTGCTGTTCCTGGGGAGGAAGAACTCGGCCAACCTCATTGCTCCTTGCTTGACGGGAGCCGCTAGCATGGCGGTGCGTTCTATTGGAAGTCTCGTCTGAAGGAGCGCGGCCGCGCGGGCGGCCCAGTCAGATTATGGTTCGAGTTGCGTTCGTTGCGATTTCCCAAGCCCATCAGTTTCTCCATTGGATTCCCGCGGCCCTGGAATTGGCGCGCCGCCACGGTGTCCGAGTAGAGGTGCTGTCGGGAAGCCGCGCCGGCCTCGCCTTCGTGAAGAATTATGATCCGGATGGCTTGCTCGACCTGGTTCACCTGCCGACGCCGAGCCTCCGGCGCGACGGGCTTTTCTCTCCGCCGCCGCGCTGGCTGACGCTTCGGCTCCACTGGCGACGGTTCCAGGCCAACGACCTGGTCGTCACGACCGAGTGCACGACCGAATATCTCAAGCTGGAGACGCCATTCGATAAGCCGATGATCCGGATGCGGCACGGTGCCGGGGACCGCGAGGGCGGCTACCGGCGCAAGATCGCCTCGTTCGACGGGGTCATCGTGAATGGCGCGAAGGACCGGCAGCGGATGATCGCGCTCGGCCTGATGCCGCCCGAGCGCATTGCCGTCTGCGGCTACTGCAAATTTGAAGCCATCTCGCCGCCATACGACCCGTTCGGCGACGGCAAGCCGCTGGTGCTCTACAACCCGCACTTCGATCCGACGGTGTCCAGCTGGTATGAGCATCGTCGACAGGTGCTGGCCGCGATGGCGGCGCTGCCGGATTGGAATTTTATCGTCGCGCCGCATGTGAAGGTCGCCAAGGGCCGCTCGCTTGGCCGTTCGCCAGCGCCCAACGTGATCATCGATCCGGGAAGCGTGCATGCGATCGACATGAGCTACGCCGCCGCTGCGGCGGTCTATGTCGGCGACGCCTCGAGCCAGATCTATGAGTTCGTCCGGACGCCGCGACCGTGCCTCTTCCTGAATCTCGACCGCCGACCGTGGCGCGACGATCCGCACTTCGCGCACTGGCGGTTCGGCCAGGTGATCGACGATGTGAGCGAGCTCGGCGATGCGCTGGCGCGAGGGGCGACGCTGCAGCCGCGGTTCGAGCGCGTGCAGCGGGAAGCGCTCGCCCGGTCAACCGACCCTTCGCCGGTGCCGGCATCGGCACGGCACGCCGACGCGATCCTGCATTTCGCGCGGCACGGGGAATTCGCGCGTTATGCGCTCGATCCTATCTTGGCTGCGAACAGCAATTCGAGGGCTCGCAGGCGGCTCAGCGCAACAGCGCGCTAATGACCTGTTGCACCAACAAGGTGCGCGGGTCGACCTGATACAGATAGCCGTTGCCGTAATAATAACGATCGCGCGGGTCGAGGTCGTAGCGCTGCCTGAGGTCGTACGGGATCTGCCTGAAGCCGTAGCGGTCGCCATAGGCGTTCTGCCAGCGCTGACCGCGGGCAAGCTTCTTCGCCTGGCCCGGCGGCATGCACCGGGGGTTCTTCTTGGCGAGGCCCGGCGGACAGCCGGCAACGTTGTAACCGTGGACCTTGTGACCATGGCCGTGGCCGGGCTTTGCAAGCGCCGGGCCAGCGAAGCCGAGCGCCGCGGCGCCGGCGAGGAGCAGAAGCTGTTTCATCATCCCACCATATTCGTTGTTCGAGGCTGAACGTTCGTTGAGTGGAATGGTTACCGGACCGGGAGGAGGAACGGGCCAGACGTAGTGCCGTTGGTGTCCCGAAAGGAGAACGACAAATGCTCGGAAAAGCCGACGCAACGCCGATGATCGCGGTCACGGACCTCGATCGCGCCCGCGAGTTCTACGAGGGCAAGCTCGGCCTCGAGACCGAGGAGGAATGGGGCGGGGAGGGGATGACCCTGAAAAGCGGCGACACTTTGATCAACGTTTACCGCTCCGAATTCGCGGGAACCAACAAGGCCACGGCGCTCAACTTCGACGTCGACGACATCGACCGGGAAGTTGGCGAGCTCAAGGAGAAGGGAATCTTCTTCGAGCACTACGATCTGCCCGGCCTTACGCAGCAGGGCGACATCCATGTCGGCGAAGGCATGAAGACCGCCTGGTTCAAGGACCCCGACGGCAACATCCTCAGCCTGATCGAGGGCAGCGACTAACCACACTCCGGTCTCTCGGCTGTTCCCCGGACGGTTGCCCGATTCCCTCTGCCGGTCTAGAGCGCCGCCAGCTTGGCGACCGGTCCTCGGCGCCGCTCAGAAAAGCAGAGGAAACAGCAGCTAAATGGCTCGCAAGAAGATCGCGCTCATCGGCGCCGGGATGATCGGCGGAACGCTGGCCCACCTCGCCGCGATGCGTGAGCTCGGCGACATCGTCCTGTTCGACATCGCCGAAGGGATTCCCGAAGGGAAGGCGCTCGACATTGCCCAGGCCGGCCCGGTCGACGACTTCGACGCGAAGCTCAAGGGCACGTCGGATTATGCCGACATCGCGGGTGCCGACGTGTGCATCGTCACCGCCGGCGTGCCGCGCAAGCCCGGCATGAGCCGCGACGACCTGCTCGGGATCAACCTCAAGGTGATGAAGGCGGTCGGCGAGGGCATCCGCAACCACGCGCCCGACAGCTTCGTCATCTGCATCACCAACCCCTTGGACGCGATGGTGTGGGCGCTGCGCGAATTCTCCGGCCTGCCGCACAACATGGTCGTTGGCATGGCCGGCGTGCTCGACAGCGCGCGCTTCCGCCACTTTCTGGCAGAGGAATTCGACGTCAGCGTCGAGGACGTCACCGCGTTCGTGCTCGGCGGGCATGGGGATACGATGGTGCCGATCGTCCGATATTCGACCGTCGCCGGGATCCCGATCCCAGACCTGGTCCGGATGGGCTGGTCGGCGCAGGAGCGGATCGACGCGATCGTCAAGCGCACGAGAGGCGGCGGCGGCGAGATCGTCGCGCTCCTAAAGACCGGCAGCGCTTATTACGCGCCGGCGACCAGCGCGATCGCGATGGCCGAAAGCTTTTTGAAGGACAAAAAGCGCGTCCTCCCCGCCGCGGCGCATTTGACCGGCCAGTACGGCGTCGACGACCTCTACGTCGGTGTGCCGGTGGTGATCGGCGCCGGCGGCGTCGAGCGCATCGTCGAGATCGAGCTCGATGCCCAGGCGCGCGAAAACTTCAACGTCAGCGTCGATGCGGTGAAGGAGCTGCTCGAGGCGTGCAAGCAGATCGATGGCAGCCTCGCCGAAGAGGCGATGGCGTGATGATGATTGGGCTCAAGCAGGTTAGTGTGGGCATCGCTGCACTGGCCAGTGCAACCGTTGCGCCCGCGGAATTGCGGCCGAGCACGCCCGACGCAATTGCTGATGCTGCGGTTGATTGCTGGCAATCCGTCGGACCGGCCGCTGTTGATGAGGCAAAATTGCGCGCGCTTGGATGGAAGGCAGGATCGACCTCGGCCAACGGTAGGCCGATCGATATCCCAGTCAAAGTGTACGGCAAGTCCGGCTCGAACGTCATGCTGATGCTGATGAACACCGGCGGGCAATCGGGCTGCGTAATTACCGCGTTGGTGCCCAAAGTGGAGGACATACGAACGGCGGCGCAATCGCTCTTGATGAAACTTCGGGCAATTGACCCGGCGGTGAAGGGCGCTCGGCAGGGCCAGTCCGTGGCCTATGTCTCGTTACCGCGAGTCGCTCAACTAGCACCTGCCGGAACGGCTCAAAAACCGGCCACCCGAATCATCATTGGCTACAACACATCCGAGGCCAAATGAGCATCCTCGTCGACCGCAATACCAAGGTCATCACGCAGGGAATGACTGGTGAGACCGGGACGTTCCACACCCAGCAAGCGCTGGCCTACGGCACGCAGATGGTCGGCGGCGTCACCCCGGGTAAGGGCGGCACCGAGCATCTCGGCCTGCCGGTGTTCGACACGGTCCAGGAAGCGGTCGCGAAGACCGGCGCGACAGCGAGCGTGATCTATGTCCCGCCACCCTTCGCGGCGGACTCGATTCTCGAGGCGATCGATGCCGAGGTGCCG
>DATENV010000232.1:0-4619 GCA_035274805.1 Sphingomicrobium sp.
GGAATGACGCGTGCCCCGTTCCGGCCTGGTCCTCGCATTCGCGCTTAGCTGCACTGCCGCGCTCGGCATTGCGGCCGCCTCGGCCCAGGCACCGCGCATTAGCAAGCCGCGGCCCGCGCCGCCGGGCCCCTCGACCATGCCGGGCCTGCCCCCGGCGGTGATCGACAACAGCCTCGCGATCGGCGGCGACGACATCAATGCCCGCAAGGTCGAAACGCGGATGACGGTCGAGGTGCGCGTCAACGGCCGCGGGCCCTACCACTTCGTGGTCGACAGCGGCGCCGACACCTCGGCCGTCGGCCTCGGCATCGCCCGCGACCTGCAGCTGCCGCTCGGCACGCCGGTCATCCTGAACAACATGACCGACCGCAACATCGTCGACCGGGTGAAGCTCGCCTCGCTGGCCTTCGGGCCGAGCACGATCCGCAACCTGGAAGTGCCGGCGCTGCGCGAAGAGCATCTCGGCGGTGACGGGATGATCGGGATCGACGCGCTGGTCCGCCAGCGGCTGATGATCGATTACGAGAACCGCTCGATCAAGGTCGAGGACGCGCGCAAGCCGCTGCCGCGCTTGACCGACGCGATCGTCATCACCGCGCGATTGCAGCGCGGCCAGCTCATCCTGACCGAGGTCAAGATGGGCGGCCTTTCGCTCGAAGCCGTGATCGACACCGGCTCCGAGATTACGATCGGCAACCTCGCGCTGCGCGACAAGCTGGTCAGGCGTCTCAACAAGGATTGGACGGTCTCCGCGACCGGCGTGACCGGCAAGACGGTCGATCTGCAGCTCGGCAATATCCGGCTGCTGAAGATCGGATCGATTTCGCTCGGCAACGTGCCGATCGCCTTTGCCGACGTGCCGCCGTTCCGGGTGTTCGGGCTTCAGGACCGGCCCGCGCTGCTGCTCGGTACCGACATCCTGGAGGCATTTCGCCGGGTCCAGCTCGACTTCGCGGCGCGCAAGGTGCGGTTCCAGCTCAGGCGCTGTGGGACGGTCGCGGTCCCGATCAGCTCGTCGCCGACCTCGACGCTGACGCGCCTGTCGTCGACTGGCGACAACAGCGCGTGCGGGACCTAGCCGGCACCTAGCTGTTCTTGAGGTTTTCGAGGCCGCGGACGCCGCCCTTTTGCGACGGATTGGCCGCGATCGTCTTGACCTTCGCCTTCTTGGGCTTGCGGGCTTCCTTGTTCGACCGTTGCTGTCCCTTGGCCATGCTGCTCTCCCCGGGGCGCCCGATGCGCCGTGTCCTTCAGTCATAGCGCTTTGGCCGCGCCGTTCCTACTCCGCCGGCGCGAGCAAGTGCGGCGGCCCGTGCCCGATCCTCAATGCGTTCGACCCCCGCGCCTGGATCCAGCGGCGTCGTTTCGCTGGCGTTCAGATAGGTTGAGCCGAGATGAATCGCCGGTTCAGCGGGGCAACACGCCGGTCGTGATAGCCGTTCGTCGGTCAGTCCATGTGAAGGAGACACGACATGAAACGGACCCTGATCCTCGGCGCCGCGACGGCGGCGGCCACGCTGGTGATGGCCGCTCCGGCCGATGCCCAGCGCTGGGTCGGCCGCTGGCGGACCATTGCTTACGAGCATGTCAACGGCCGCGACAGCGACACCATCCGCGTCCCGGGAAACCTGCGCTACCGCCAGCTGCGCGTGTGCGTTTATGGCGGGCCGATCCGGATGCGCGACGTTGACGTGCGGTTCCGCAACGGCGGGCGCCAGGACATCGGCACGCGCCGGCTGATGCGCGCCGGAACCTGCACCCGCAACCTCGACCTGCGCGGCAACTTCCGCGACGTGACCCAGGTCCGGCTGAAATATGCGCCGCTTGCGCGTGGCTGGATACGGCCTACGGTCCGCGTGCAGGTGCGCTAATTCGGACAAAAACACGGTTCGGGGCGGGCGTCCGCGTCCGCCCCGCCAAAACCATTTGTTCACCATTCGGCGAGCAAGAAGGGCCAAGGGGTAAGACTCGCCATGGCTCAACCATCAAAAGGGCAGGAAGAACGGCGCAGCGTCGAGCGGCTCGCGCTGCGGCTGAACGCAACGATGCGCGACGGCACCAAGACCCGCGTGCGCGTTCGCGTCATCGACATGTCGACCAACGGCTGCCGCGTCGAATGCACCTCATCGGTCGAAGATGGCAGCTGGGTATGGCTCAGCATCGCCGGGCTGGAGACGCAATTCTGCCGGGTGGTGTGGCACTGCCAGGAATTCGTCGGGCTGCAGTTCGAACGGCCGCTGTCGCAGCCGGTGTTCGACAAGCTACTCGCCGACCAGCAGCGGCTGCCCGACACGGCGATCAAGGAGCTGCGCAGCATCGCCACCCGCGCGCACCGGCTGGCGCGCGCCGCCGATGATACTCAAATTGCCATTCTTGCTGATCTTTCGCGCAAATGCGCGGTCGACGCGGTGGTCGAAGGGCTGCGCCTCGGCGAAGACTCCAAGGCCGCTTAAGCCCGCACTGACGTAATTTGTTGGGAAGCGGGCGGCCGCTCAGGCCGCTTTCGCCTCGCCGTTCAGGATGCGCCCGATGCCGCCCGAAGCCTCGAGCCGCTCGGCCAGCGCGCCGCGCGGCAGTTCTTCCTCGAACGCCCAGGCCAGGACCGCCTCGAGCTGCTTGATGGTCATGTCGTCGCACATGCCGTCGAACGCCAGCTTGACCACCGGCTTCATCGGCGAACGCAGCTGGATCTTCAGCCCCTGCGCTTCGACCAGCTTGAGATATTCTTCCGGCGTCTCCTCGGCGTCGAGCGCGAAGTCGTAGGCGGCGCTGAGGCCCTCGTAGAGTGCGGCATTGGCGCGGAGCTTGGCCATCCGGGCCTCGTCGGCCTTGGCGCGCACGTCGGCAAGTTTGCTTTGCAATGATCCCTCCGATGCTCTGGTGGGTTGTTCGGCGGCTTTCTTCGCCGGCTTCTCGGCGGCAACCGGCTCGGGAGCAGGCGCTTCCTCGGCCGGTTCCTCGGCAACAATTTCCTCGGCCCGCGCTCCGGCGACCGGTTCCTCAACCTGCTCTTCAAACTCGACAGGCTCATCGTCAGCGTCGGGCGACGCAATCACCGGCTCGACCTTCACCGGCTGGCTGCCGTAGAAGCCGGTCAGCCCGGCGATGCTGTCGAGCAGCTTCGAAAAGCCGGGCGCGGCCTTGGCGACCGCGGACGCGGCGGGCTCGTCAACTTGCTCGTCATAAGCCTCGAGGGACTCTTCGCTGTCCTCGGCCACGGCCTCTTCAGCCTCGACAACCTCTTCGACAGGCTCGGCGATCTCTTCGACTGGCTCCTCGGCCTCTTCGACGACCTCTTCGACCTCGTCCACGATCTCGGGCTCGAGCTCCGGCTCGGGCGCCTTTTTCGCCTTGGCTGGCTTGGCGGCCTTCGCGGCCGGCCCTTCTAGGCTGACCAGGGCATAGACATAGTCGACCCAGGCGCCGCCGGCGCTGAGCGGCAGCAGGGTCACCCAGCAGCGCGTCGGGCCTTCGCCGCCGTCGAACTCGTCCTCGAACGCGAGGAAGTCGCGGGAGATGGCGACGATCGGCAGCTTCTTGGCAATGCACGACAGGATCGACGGATTGTCGGCATCCATGATGCGTTCCGGCCAGTCATTGTCGCGCAATGCTTCGCCCATGTGGCGGATCTCGGCGTCGTGGCCGCCGCTGATCAACTCCATCAGGATCGAATTCGGCCCGGCGTCCGACAGCTCGAGCGGATCCAAATCGTGGAGCGGCGGGAATTCCTTATCGCCGCGAATCGACAGCCAGTAATTGAGGACGCTCGCATGGCGCCGCCGTTCGGCAGCGTCGATCTTCTTGAATGCAGTCAGCAACGTCTCCGCTGACGGCTGGTCGGCCGCTTTCGTGCCTGAACCGGGCGCCCCCATTATTGTGCCCCTCCGCTGTGGCCTCGCGTGCTTGCAGCAAGCTTCATGCGCCCGTGGTGCTTAGAAAGGGTTAAAATCCGGGTCGCCAAACAAAAACCGCCGCCCGGTTGGCGCGAGCGGCGGTTTCGTCTTCTTGTGCACCTGGCTTGTCAGGCGAGCTCACGCTCCTGCTCGTCGACCATGGCTTCCGGCAGGCCGGCATCCATCTCAATCGGTTCGGATCGCCCGGCGGCGACATCGCGTTCACGTTTGTCGAAAAAGGCCGCGCGCTTCAGCCGCGCCCGGAGCGACACCGAGGGATTGTTCGGGGTCGGCCCGCGATAGGCGCGCTCGACCCAGCTTTCGCCGGGCATCCGGTCGTCCTCTGAATCGGTGCCGGTCTGGGCGGCGATCGGCGTGTGTGGTGCCGGCTGCGGATCGCCCCACGAGAATGCCGACGCGGCGGGGGCGACGATCGCCGGCTGCTCCTCGTGAACGATCGGGTCGTGACGAGGCTCGTCCATTGCGGCCGCTTCGACCGGCTCGGACGTCATCGCTTCGTCCTCGATCCATTCCTCTTCCTCGTGGCTGCGCCGGCGGCGTGCCAGAGCGACCGCGCCACCGCCGAGTGCAAGCAGGGCGAGGGCCCCACCCGCCACGATCGGCACGGTGTTGTCGTTGTTGGTAGCGGGCTTGGCCGCGGCCGTAGGGGTCGGCACGCGAGTCTTATTCACGTCGGCCGGCTGAACGACCGATTCCGACGGCGGA
>DATENV010000233.1:0-2096 GCA_035274805.1 Sphingomicrobium sp.
CTCGTCGACCTCCATCAGGCGCATGTCCTCGCCGCCGGTGATCGAGATGATCACGCCCTTGGCTCCCTTCATGCTGACGCCGTCGAGCAGCGGGTTGGAGATCGCCTTCTCGGCGGCCTCGATGGCGCGGTTGTCGCCGTCGGCCTCGCCGGTGCCCATCATCGCCTTGCCCATCTCGCTCATCACCGAGCGGACGTCGGCGAAGTCGAGGTTGATCAGGCCGGGCATGACCATCAGGTCGGTGATCCCGCGAACGCCCTGCTGCAGCACCTCGTCGGCCATTTCGAACGCCTGCTTGAAGGTCGTTTCCGAATTGGCGAGCCGGAACAGGTTCTGGTTGGGGATGACGATCAGCGTATCGACGTGCTGCTGGAGCTCGGCGAGGCCGGCGTCGGCCGAGCGGCCGCGGCGGGCGCCCTCGAACGCGAACGGCTTGGTGCACACGCCGACAGTCAGGATGCCCTTGTCGCGTGCGGCCTTGGCGATGACCGGCGCCGCGCCGGTGCCGGTGCCGCCGCCCATGCCGGCGGCGATGAAGCACATGTGCGCGCCCTCGAGCGCCTGCTCGATCTCGGCGATGGTCTCCTCGGCGGCGGCGCGGCCGATCTCGGGCCGCGAACCCGCGCCGAGCCCTTGGGTGATCTTGAGGCCGAGCTGGATCCGGCGGTCGGCGGTCGAGGCGTTGAGCGCCTGCGCGTCGGTGTTGGCGACGATGAAGTCGACGCCCTGGACGTCGGCGCGCATCATGTTGGCGATGGCGTTGCCGCCGGCGCCGCCGACGCCGATCACGCTGATCCGCGGGCGAAGCTCGTCGACCTCGGGCCGGATGAAATCGATGCTCATGTCCCCAAACCTCCCCCAAGCACTGCAACGCGTTGAGCCTTCAGGATGAATCTTTGAATCATTGCGAGTCGCAAGCCAAGGGAAAAAGTTAACATCGGCGAAAAAAGTGG
Source organism: Sphingomicrobium sp. (assembly GCA_035274805.1). GTDB lineage: Bacteria > Pseudomonadota > Alphaproteobacteria > Sphingomonadales > Sphingomonadaceae > Sphingomicrobium. The sequence continues at coordinate 954 of DATENV010000233.1, forward strand.
GGGAAACTGTCGCTTGAAAGACTCACTTATCCACAGGCTGGTTCCGTGGGTGTCCCGCTGCGGGCCGCGAGTCGCGCGAAGAAGGCGTCGCGCTGCCCGGCGGTAGCCCGCGCGCGGATGCGGAGATCGTCGAGCGGCGAGCGTGGCCTTGGAGCACGGCCGGCGCTGTTACCCCGAGTTGGGGCCAGGCGAGGTCCGTCCATTTCGTCCACTTTGTCACCCTTCCCGTGCGCCTTCATCGCGGCGTCCCAGGCGGCGGCGAAAGCAGGATCGCGAGCGCGCAGCGCATAAGCCGACTTGCGGCTCATCCCCGATGTTCGCGCTGCGAGGGTGACAATGCCGGTGGCCGCGAGGGTGACAATGAAGGTGACAGCCCGGCCGGCGTTCCATTCGTGCGGACGGCGTGGGCGGCGAGGGCGGGAAAGAAGGTTCATGCAGGTCGGTCCGGATACCTGGCGATCAAGGCAGGCAAGCACAGGCACGGGCCTGTAGGACAGCGAAATCGGCGGAGGCTGACTCGGACCGAATGTCTGCTTTCGACCCTGCGCATTAAGTGAGGAAATCTAATTCGCCGGGGCGACGATCACGTCCCAATGTTCCTCGAGCAGGCCGAAGCGCGTCGCTTCCTCAGCGTCGAACTTATTTTTGTCAGGGTAGAGCCGAGCCTTCACGGCGTCCGAAGCCTTGTCGAAGGCTCCGCCGACGACGACTGCCGCGGAAGGATCTCGATACGTGATGGTCACCCGAAGATCCCAGCGTTGATTACCGGCCATATGCGTGAACGGCTCTTCGGTTCGAACAGTCGTGATGAAGCCTTGCTTCTGCAACTCCGCCAAGATTGGTTGGTGATTGAGCTTGTAAAGCCGTTTGAACTCGCCCGCGCTGCCCCACTTGATGCGATAGTAGTGCTCTGTGGTGATGGGTTCTGCGGCTTTGACCGGCTGTGCCAGCGCGTCAGACGTGAACGTCGCAAATGCCAAGGCAATCGCCAACAAGCTCCTCATGAAAGTTCCCCTTCTTGCCGATGCAGGTAGCAGCGGGGCCAGGTGCCCTCAATGCCCGCGCTCTCCACCCATTGCAGTCCTAATCCAGCCGCACCTGCTCGATCTTCGGCACGCCCACCGCCCACCAGATCGCGCCGAC
>DATENV010000234.1:0-2874 GCA_035274805.1 Sphingomicrobium sp.
CGATAGCCACCGTCGCTGCTCGACAGGATGTACGGCGCATAAGCGGTCCAGAACAGCATGCGCTCGCCCCACAAATGCGGCGCCCACGCCTCGTCGACCTTCGTCCCGTGCGCGAGCAGCCAGCGGCCGACCACCGCCTCCGCCAGCCGAGCGCCCTTCTCGCGCGACGCCGCGGCGGCCAGGTCGCGCAACCAGGAAAAGCCCTGCAATTGTTCGGCGAGCGTGCCCGACGCGCCGACCTGACCGAAATCCAGGTCCTTGAGCTGCAGGGTTGCGTTGCCGACCGTGAAGCGCCCGGCAAGTAAGGCGTCGCCGCGCGCCCGCTCGCCGTGAACATGATCGCGCGGCACGGCGACCAGCTTCAGCGGCTGCCTCGACCGTTTGAGTCGGGACAGCAGCGACCCTCGGGCAAGCTTGCTGACGACCGCGCGCTCGGCGGCCGAACCGTCGCCGCTCACCCGTCGCCCCTGAGCGCCCTGATATTGTCCCGGTAAGCTGCCGGACCGCCGCGGAATGCCGCGGTGCCCGCGACCAGCGCGGTCGCGCCGGCGTCGACCGCCTGCCGAGCGGTTTCGGCATCGATGCCGCCGTCGACCTCCAGCTCGACCGTCAGATTTTCCTTCGCGACGCGGGTGGCGATCGCCTCGATTTTCTTGAGCTGACCGGCGATGAACTGCTGTCCGCCGAACCCAGGATTGACGCTCATCACCAGGACGAGGTCGACATCGCCGAGCACATAGTCGAGCGCCTTGGCGGGCGTCGCCGGGTTGAGCGACACGCCGGCCTTCTTGCCCAGCGCCTTTACACGCTGGACGGTGCGGTGGAGGTGCGGCCCGGCCTCGGGATGGACGGTGATGATGTCGGCACCGGCTTCGGCGAACGCGTCGAGGAACGGGTCAACCGGGGCGATCATCAGATGGACATCGAACGGCTTGGCGGTGTGCGGCCGGAGCGCCTTCACGACCGCCGGCCCAATCGTGAGGTTGGGCACGAAATGGCCGTCCATCACGTCGATATGGATCCAGTCGGCGCCGGCCTCGTCGATCGCGCGCACTTCCTCGCCGAGCTTCGCGAAGTCGGCGGACAGGATCGAGGGCGCGATGACGGGCATCCGCCCGATTAAGCGGGTTTAAGGCTTGCGGACAAGGCGCGCGACGAAGAAGCCGTCGAGGCCGCCCTCGGCTTCGAGCAGGCCCGGACGGATGCGGACCCAGCCTTCGGGCGCGACCGGCGCGAATTCGGGCAGGCCGGTCGCCGGTTCGAGCCGGAAATCGGCCCGGCGTTCGAGGAACGCCGTTATTACGTCCTCGCCTTCCTGCTGCTCGATCGAGCAGACCGAATAGACCAGTGTGTCCCCGTGCTTCAGCCATTCAGCCGCGCGGTCGAGCAATTGGCCCTGAAGCTCGGCGCCCTCGGCGATCACTCGCGGCCGCGCGCGATACAGGACTTCAGGATGGCGCCGGAAGGTGCCGGTCGCCGAGCATGGCGCGTCGAGCAGGATCGCGTCGAACTGTCGGCCGGGCCGCCACTCAAGCGCGTCTGCCTCGACCAGTTCGGCGCTCAGCTGCGTTCGCCGCAGATTCTCGCGCAGTCGTGCCAGACGACTTCCCGACGCATCCACCGCGGTCACGCGGTGACCGGCCGCCGCAAGCTGCATCGTCTTGCCGCCCGGCGCGGCGCAGAGGTCCAGCACGTTTTGCGAGTCGTCAGGGATGAGCCGCGCCGGGAGGGACGCGGCCAGGTCCTGCACCCACCAGCGGCCCTCGCCGAAGCCGGCGAGCTCCGCCACCGAGCTGCTGGCGATGCGGACGTGCCGCGGTGCGAGAGAAATCCCGCCGTGGTCTTGCGCGTAGGCCTGCGCTTCGCGGTCGTCGGTGAAAGTCAGGTCCAGCGGCGGTCGGCGGGCGATCTGCCGGCGCGCCGCATCCACGACCTCCTTGCCCCAGGCGCTTCGCCAACGCTGCTCGACCTCGGGCGGTAGTCTAGGTGCTTCGATCGGCGGGATGCCTCGACGCAGCAAGGTGCCGAGCACGCCGTGGACCAGCCGCCGCGGGCCGCCGTCGACCAGCGGCAAAGCGGTCGCGACCAAAGCATGGTCGGGCGTTCCGAGCCCGATCTTCTGCGCGAGCGCGAGGCGCAGCACCATCCGCGCCTTGCTGTCGTCGGGCAGCCGCTGGCGGGTGGCGCTGTCGATCAGTACGTCGAGATCGGGCAGGCGGCGCAGCGCTTCACCGGTGATTGCTACCGCAAGCCCGTGATCGGCCGGTGGCAGGTTGCGGACTGTTGACGCGGCGGCATCGAGCGTTTGCCCCCGCCGGAGGACCGCATCGAGCATCCGCAGCGCGGCGCGGCGCGCGCCGACTCCTTCAATCGAGGACGCTTGATTCACACTCCCTCGGCGCGGGGCGGGCGAGTCAGCAGCGAATCGAGCACCTGGTCGACGTTCGCGCCGCCGGAAATCAGCGCATCGACCGCCGCGACGATCGGCATGTCGATCCCTTTCTCGCGGGCGAGGCGCGCGAGCACCGGCGCGGTGAACGCCCCCTCAGCGACCGTCTTGCGGTTGGCCATCAGTTCTGCGGCCGACCGGCCTTGCCCGATCCCGAGGCCAAGCGAGTAATTGCGCGAGCTGGTCGAGGAGCAGGTCAGGACGAGGTCGCCGAGGCCGCTGAGCCCCGCGAGCGTCTCGCGGCGCGCTCCGAAGGCGAGGCCGAAGCGCGTCATTTCGGCAAAGCCGCGGCCGATCAGCGCCGCGCGGGCATTCTCGCCGAGCCCCTTTCCCTCGACCACGCCGCAGGCGATCGCCAGCACGTTCTTGACCGCGCCGCCGATCTCCGCGCCGGCGAGGTCTCCGGAGACGTAAATGCGGAAGGC
>DATENV010000235.1:0-8846 GCA_035274805.1 Sphingomicrobium sp.
TGATCCGCTCGACCGTGAACCCCTGCCGAAGCGCCTCCGCGGCGACCAGGAGCCGGTCGGGCGTCGACCGCGCCAGCGCACTCGCGATCTCGACCGGATCGGCTCCCTCGAGCGCGCGCACCCGGTCCAGTCCGCAGAGGCCCGTCTCCAGCCCGCGCAGCGCCTTCTGCAGGCTCTCGGCAAAGTTGCGGCCGATCGCCATCACCTCACCCACCGACTTCATCGAGGTCGACAGCAAGGCGTCAGCACCCTTGAACTTCTCGAAAGCGAAGCGCGGCACCTTGGTGACGACATAATCGATGGTCGGCTCGAAGCTCGCGGGCGTCGCCCCGCCGGTGATGTCGTTGGCGATCTCGTCGAGCGTGTAGCCGACCGCCAGCCGCGCGGCGACCTTGGCGATCGGGAACCCGGTTGCCTTGGACGCCAGCGCCGAAGACCGCGACACGCGCGGGTTCATCTCGATCACGACCATCCGCCCGGTTTTTGGATCGATTGCGAACTGGACGTTGGAACCACCTGTTTCAACGCCAATTTCCCGAAGCACGGCAATGCTCGCCGAGCGCATCCGCTGATATTCCTTGTCGGTCAGCGTCAGTGCCGGCGCGACGGTGATGCTGTCGCCGGTATGCACCCCCATCGGGTCGATATTCTCGATCGAGCAGATGATGATGGCGTTGTCGGCGCGGTCGCGCACGACCTCCATCTCAAATTCCTTCCAGCCGACCAGGCTCTCGTCGATCAACACCTCGGTCGTTGGCGACGCCTCCAGTCCCGTTCGGACGAATTGCTCAAATTCGTCCCGGTTGTAGGCGATTCCGCCGCCGGTGCCGCCAAGCGTGAAGCTCGGCCGAATGACTGCGGGGAGGCCCACAATTTCCAGCGCCGCAGCAGCCTCCTCCATGTTGTGAACGATCGCCGACCGCGGACTTTCAAGGCCAATGCGGTCCATTGCATCGCGGAATTTCTCGCGATCCTCGGCCTTCTCGATCGCTTGCGCATTGGCGCCGATCAGCTCGATCCCGAGCCGGTCCAGCGTCCCGTCCTTATAGAGCGCCAGCGCGGTGTTGAGAGCGGTCTGCCCGCCCATCGTCGGCAGCAGCGCGTCCGGCCGCTCCTTCTCGCAGATTTTGGCGACGATTTCGGGGGTGATCGGCTCGATGTAAGTCGCGTCGGCAAGCTCCGGGTCGGTCATGATCGTCGCGGGGTTCGAATTGACGACGATGACGCGATAGCCCTCGCTTTTCAGCGCCTTGACCGCCTGGCTTCCCGAATAATCAAACTCGGCCGCCTGGCCGATGACGATCGGTCCGGCACCGATGATCAGGATCGAGGAAATGTCGGTGCGCTTGGGCATCAGCCAGCCGGGAAGTTCATGTTCACGAACACCGGCTTGAGGCCGTTGCGGCGGGCCCATTGAGCGACGCAGGTGCGCTGCCTGGGCGACGGATTATCGCGTATGAGCAGCAGCAGCTTCTTCTCGGCCTCGTCCTGGATCAGCTCGCCCAGGGCCAGCCCGCAGCCTAGCGCGACGTCATTGAGCTGCGCATCCGTGTGCATCCGCGCCGGCGTCGCGCAGGCGGAGAGTGCTAAAACACCGAGCATGACAAGTGCCGCAGACAAGCGTGTCACGGACGCTTCTCCTGAAGCGATTCTTTTCCGAAGAAGCCGAGCTGGAAAGGTGGCTCGGGCTTTTGCAGCGCGGTCAGCAGGCAGTTGAACGCTGCCTCCTTTACCTCACCTACAACCGTGACCCTGACCTGATCGACCATTCTGACTGCGCCGGGTTTCAGTCCACAGCTCACCTCGATCTGGTCCAGCTGCAATTGTCTGAGTGAGATGTGCGGTGCGTCCGCTTTCGCACACGAGGACAGTGCATAAAGCGAAAGGACAAAGGCAAGCTTCCTCACCGCATCGCCCCCACGAACTTCTCGAAGAGATAGAAGCTGTCCTGCGGTCCCGGGCTCGCCTCGGGGTGGTATTGCACGCTGAACGCCGGTCGGTCGGTCAGCTCGATCCCGCAATTGCTGCCGTCGAACAGCGACACGTGCGTCTCGCGGACATTCTCCGGCATGCCCTCGCGCTCGACCGCGAAGCCGTGGTTCATCGAAGTGATCTCGACCTTGCCATCGGCCAGCCGCTTGACCGGGTGATTGGCGCCGCGATGGCCCTGGAACATCTTCGACGTCTTGCCGCCGACCGCCAGCGCCAGCATCTGGTGGCCGAGGCAAATACCGAACAGCGTCTTCTTCGTCTCCAGCATCTGCTTGATCACCGGCACCGCATATTCGCCGGTCGCCGCCGGGTCGCCCGGGCCGTTCGACAGGAAGAAGCCGTCGGGCTCATGCGCCATGATCTCGTCGAACGACGCGCTGGCCGGTACCACGGTCACGCGCGCCCCGGCTTCGGACAGGTTGCGGAAGATGTTGCGCTTGGAGCCATAATCGACCGCGACGATGTGCGGGCGGCCTTCAGCCTCGTCGCCGAGCTCATACCCCTGCCCCCAGGCCCACTTGCCGCCGGTCCAGCGCTCGACCTGCAGGCGGCTGACTTCCCGGGCTAGATCCATGCCCTCGAGCCCCGACCAGTCCGCGGCGATCTTTTGCAGCTTGTCGAGGTCGAATTGCCCGTCAGCGCGGTGCGCGATCGCGATGTTCGGCGGCCCCTCGCTGCGCACCAGCCGGGTCAGCGCACGCGTATCGACGCCGGCGATCCCGATCCGCCCCCATTTCGCCATCCACTCGGCAAAGCCCTGGTTGGCGCGATAATTGCTCGGCTCGGTCACCACCTCACGCACCAGGCAGCCGAGCGCGTGCGCATCGGCGGCCTCGACGTCCTCCTCGTTGGCGCCGACGTTGCCGATGTGCGGGAAGGTGAAGGCGATGACCTGGCGGGCATAGCTCGGGTCGGTCATCACCTCCTGGTAGCCAGTCATCGCCGTGTTGAAGCACAATTCGCCGACTGCCTCGCCCTCGGCGCCGAAGCCCCGCCCCCAGATCGTCCGGCCATCGGCGAACACCACGACTCCCGTCGCGCCCTGTGGGGCAGGCGCGTGCAGGGGTCGTACGTCGGCCATGAGGGATGAGCCTTCCGTCAGCGGTTTTGCGGCGATGTCGCTAAGGCATTTCCGCTATGCGCTTTGCCGCCCCCGGTCAACGGCTGGTCAGCCCGAAATTAGCCCGTTAGGGCTGGCGGTTTCCCGATTGGGCTGAGGCGATGATCCGAGACGACATCAAGGCCGCGACCATCACCGCGATGAAAGCCGGCGACAAGGAGACGACGGCGACGCTGCGGCTCGCCCAGGCGGCGATCAAGAACCGCGACATCGAGGCGCGCACGGGGGCTGCGCCCAAGGACGACGATGTGCTGGTCACCGAGGTGCTGCAGAAGATGGTCAAGCAGCGCCGCGAATCGGCCGACATCTACCGCAAGAACGGCCGCGAGGACCGCGCCCAGGTCGAGGAAGCCGAGATCGCGGTGCTCGAGCGCTTCCTGCCCCGGCAGCTGAGCGACGCCGAGGCCGAGGCGAAGATCCGCGAGATCGTCGCCGAAACCGGCGCGTCGAGCATGAAGGACATGGGCCGCGTGATGGCGCTGGTGAAGGAGCGGCTCGGCGGCTCGATCGAGCCGGCGCGGGCGAGCGCATGGGTCAAAGCCGCGCTGGGCTAGAAACCCTACGAAAAAGGCCCCGCCGCGACGAGCGGCGGAGCCCAGAGCAAGTGGTTATCGTTTATCTTGCGGCAGCAGCTGCCGGCCTTCCGCCGGCCATGCCGGTCAGGCCCGTCACGCCTTCCATCACGAGCTCGTAAAGGAAGAGGGCCAATGCGGTGGCGAGCGCGGCGGCGGCGCCCAATTGGAGGTTGCCGGCCACTGTGGCCAATTGCGCGCCAATGCTCGGCAGCTGCGCCAGCGCGGCGCCGACAGTCGGCAAGACGATCACGATCGCCGCGGCGAGGACCATTCTTTCCCGCGGCATCGCCAGGCCCGCTATCAGGCCGAGAACGACGAGGACCAGCGGCACGTTCATCATGCTGAGCGCAACAAACCCGGCGATTATCGCGAGCAGGATGTAGAGAGCGCGGGCAAGCCCGCCGATTTTCTTCAGCATAAAACCCCTCCCTTGTGATTCCGGCTCAGCGATCTTCCGCCGCTCTGTGTCGGAACCGTAACAGTCTATCGGGAATCGCCCTTCGTGACTGCGTCAATTATTCGCACGCCGAATCGGCGGAGCAGAGCTGTGGATAAGTCGCGCGCACGGGTTGCGGCGACTCGTTTGACGCATAGGGTCGTATCGTGACGCTTTCCCCCGCCTGGCTCGATGAACTCCGCTCGCGGACGACGCTGTCGAGCGTGATCATGCCGAGCGTGAAGCTGATCCGCGCTGGGCGGGAATGGAAGGCGTGCTGCCCGTTCCACAACGAACATACGCCCAGCTTCACCGTCAACGATGACAAGGGCTTCTATCACTGCTTCGGCTGCGGGGCCCACGGCGACGCGATCCGCTTTCTCACCGATCACCGCGGCATGCCCTTCATGGACGCGGTGAAGGAGCTCGCCGGCAAAGCGGGCATGGACGTTCCCGCCGCTGACCCCAAGGCGAGAGAACAGGCGGAGCGCACAGCGACACTCACCGAGGTGATGGCCGAAGTCGCCAAATGGTATGCCGAGCAGCTCAATGGCCTCGGCGGCGCGGACGCGCGCGAGTATCTGAAGCGCCGCGGGATCGACGCGGCGACTGCGCAGCGATTCGGGCTCGGCCTCGCCCCAGACAACCGCACCGCGCTCAAGCGCGCGCTCGGCAAGCTCGGCGAGGACAAGCTCGTCGAGACCGGCATGCTGATCCAGCCCGAGGAAGGCGGAAAAGAGACCTACGACCGCTTCCGCGGGCGGCTGATGATCCCGATCCGTGATCCGCGCGGCCGGGTGATCGGCTTCGGTGGCCGGATCCTCGGCGAGGGCGAGCCCAAATACCTGAGTTCCCCCCAGACCGTGCTCTTCGACAAGGGCCGGACGCTCTACAACCTCGACCGCGCCGGCCCGGCCAGCCGCACCGCCAAGCGGCTGATCGTGGTCGAAGGCTATATGGACGTGATCGCGCTCGATCGCGCGGGGATCGCGGAAGTCGTCGCGCCCAACGGCACCGCGCTCACCGAGGGCCAGCTCGAGCGCCTGTGGCGGCTCGACCCGTCGCCGATCCTGTGTTTCGACGGCGACAATGCCGGCAGGAAGGCCGCGATCAGGGCCGCCACCCGCGCCCTCCCCCTCCTCCGTCCCGACCGGACCTTGCGCTTCGTCGAGCTGCCGGCCGGCCAGGACCCCGACGACGTCATCAGGAATGGCGGCCGCGAAGCGTTCGAGGAATTGCTCGCCAGGCCCGAGCCGCTCGACGCGCGGCTGTGGCGCCACGAGCTGGAGGCGGAAGCGCTGGGCACGCCCGAAGCCTGGGCGAGTCTCAAGCAGCGGCTGATCACCCACGCGTCCGCGATCGGCCACGCCGACCTCGCCCGCATGTACCGCGAGGACTGGCTCGGCCGCTTCTACGAGCAGCGGCGCCCGGCGAGCGCCGGCGCTCCCCGCCCGTTCGTCGCGGCCCCCCGAGGCAGCTACAAGAACGGCCGCTTCATCCCGCCCGAGAAGCGGCCGGGCGACGTGATGAAGCGGATCGGCAGCGCCGGGATCGTCGACGAGTTCGTGACCGTCCTGATGCTCGGCTTCCGCAACTACCCCGAGGAACTGCCGGCTCATTGCGAGCAGCTTCTCGCGCTGCCGATCGCGGATAAGGGCACCGCCAGGATGCGCGACGAGCTGGTGAACGCCGCCTTCTCCGGCGCGACGCTTGATCGTGACGGCCTCGCCACCATATTGGGCGGCGATGGAGCAACGGGCGGGCCAGGCAGTGCGGCGGCCCCACGCGCCATGGGCTTTTCCTTCACCCGCCGCGACAGCGACCCCGACCGCGCCCGAAGCGATCTGGCTGCTGCTGTGGAGATCATTACCGCGGCGGAGGAAGTGGAACAGGCCCTGGACCATGCAACCGAGCGGCTGAAGCGGGATTTCACCGACGAGGCCCTGGAAGAACAGCAGCGCCTGAAACAGGCGCAAAGTGAGTTGAGACAACGGCTGGCGCAGCTAGCCGGCACCGACTAAGCGGCGAGAACTTATGGCGAAAAACGATACCCAGGAAGTCGACATGGCCGAGGCGGGCGATGCCCCGCTGATCGACCTCAACGACGCGCAGATCAAGAAGATGATCGCCCGCGCCAAGAAGCGCGGCTACATCACCGTCGACGAATTGAACGAAGCTTTGCCGCAGGACCAGATGTCGTCCGAGCAGATCGAGGACGTCATGTCGGCGATCAACGACATGGGCATCAACGTCGTCGAGAACGAGGAGCGCGGCGAAGAGGACGAGGACGACGACAAGGACAACGAGCCGGCCGTCGAGGACGAGGTCGACCCGCTCGACGACGGCGGCCCCCGCCCCGCCGCCGCGGTCAAGAAAGAGCCGACCGACCGCACCGACGACCCGGTCCGCATGTACCTGCGCGAGATGGGCGCGGTCGAGTTGCTGTCCCGCGAGGGCGAGATCGCGATTGCCAAGCGCATCGAGGCCGGCCGCGACACGATGATCTGGGGGCTGTGCGAAAGCCCGATCACCTTCAACGCGATCATCGGCTGGTCGAACGCCCTCAACGAGGGCCGGATGCAGCTGCGCGAGATTCTCGACCTCGAGGCGATGCTGTCCAAGGGCCCGACCGCCGAGCAGATCGCGGCCACCGAGGAAGGCGGCGAGGAAGGCGAGGAAGGCGAGATCAGCGAGAAGGTCGCCGGCCCCTCGATCAAGGAAGAGGAAGAGGTCGCCGACCAGCCGGACGCCGACGCCAACGAGGACGACGAGGACATGGTCGAGCGGCGCACTCAGCCGCAGGCCGAGGAGGAGGACGAGGACAACACCCTCTCGCTCGCCCAGATGGAAGAGCAGCTGAAGCCCCAGGCGCTCGAGAAATTCGCCGAGATCACCTCGGTGTTCAAGAAGTTCAGCAAGGTCCAGGCGCACCGCATGGAAGCGCTCGCCGCGGCGCAGGACCTGCCGCCGGCCGAGGAGAAGAAATACCAGAAGCTGCGCGAGCAGCTGACCGCGGAAGTCGAGAGCGTCCAGTTCCACGGCAGCAAGATCGAATATCTCGTCGAGCAGCTCTACAGCTACAACCGCCGGCTGACCGCGCTCGGCGGCCAGATGCTGCGCCTCGCCGAGCGCCACCGCGTGCCGCGCCGGGCGTTCCTCGAAAGCTACATGGGCCACGAGCTCGACGAAAACTGGCTCGCCGAAGTGTCGAAGCTCGACAAGAAGTGGGCAGCCTTTGCCGCGGCCGAGCGCGACACGGTCGAGCGCATCCGCACTGAGATCGCGACCATCGCGCAGGGCACCGGCACCTCGCTCAGCGAGTTCCGCCGGATCGTCAACCAGGTCCAGAAGGCCGAGCGCGAGGCACGCATCGCCAAGAAGGAAATGGTCGAGGCGAACCTGCGCCTCGTCATCTCGATCGCCAAGAAATACACCAACCGCGGGCTGCAGTTCCTCGACCTCATCCAGGAAGGCAATATCGGCCTGATGAAGGCGGTCGATAAGTTCGAGTACCGCCGCGGTTACAAGTTCAGCACCTATGCGACGTGGTGGATCCGGCAGGCGATCACCCGCTCGATCGCCGACCAGGCGCGCACCATCCGCATCCCGGTGCACATGATCGAGACGATCAACAAGCTGGTCCGCACCGGCCGCCAGTTCCTCCACGAGACCGGCCGCGAAGCGACCCCCGAGGAGCTCGCCGAGCGCCTGTCGATGCCGCTCGAAAAGGTCCGCAAGGTCCTCAAGATCGCCAAGGAGCCGATCAGCCTCGAAACGCCGATCGGCGACGAGGAGGACAGCCACCTCGGCGACTTCATCGAAGACAAGAATGCGGTGATCCCGGTCGATGCCGCGATCCAGTCCAACCTCAAGGAGACGGTGACCCGGGTGCTCGCGTCACTGACCCCGCGCGAGGAGCGCGTGCTGCGCATGCGCTTCGGGATCGGCATGAACACCGATCACACGCTGGAGGAAGTCGGGCAGCAGTTCAGCGTCACCCGCGAGCGCATCCGGCAGATCGAGGCGAAGGCGCTACGGAAGCTGAAGCATCCGAGCCGCAGCCGGAAGATGCGGAGCTTCTTGGATCAGTGATCGAGGCGGGCGCCGACCGGTAGGACCTCCATTTCGGCCAGCTTCAACCAATGATGGTCGAAATCGCTGTTGAGGTCGCGATAATGTGACAATCGCACGAGGCCGGATTCGTCCAATATTGTCACGATGTGACCGTTGGAGCGAATAAATCCTTCTTCGACCAGCGTTGACCACATGCGGCTTGCGTGGACGGTCGTGATTCCGCTGAACTGTCCGACCTGTTCGCGCGTCAGGTGCATGTAAAAAGTGTCCGTCACGCTGGGATCGGTCGATCGCAGGCGATGGAGGATATCCAACAGCAAATAAGCCAGACGGCCCCTGGCCGAATTGCGCCCGATGTTCGCAAGCCTGTCGCCGGCGGTAATGCGCTCGGCCTGGGCTAGCATGTACATGATCGCTGTCAGCCGCGGCATCTTGAACAGGCCGGCGAGCAACTGCTTCGGGAAGGGGGAGATCACGGCATCGGACAGTGCTTCGATATCCTCGGCATGATGTCGCATCGGGATGCTTGGCATAGCCAACAAGTCACCGGGGAAATGGAGCCGACGTACTTGAGCACCCTCGGGAAAACGCGAGTAGCTCATCACCCAGCCGGTCATCAGCACGAACGCCTCGGTCGCCTGAGCACCCG
>DATENV010000236.1:0-4742 GCA_035274805.1 Sphingomicrobium sp.
CCGCCGCCGGCACGAGTATGCGACCCTTGAGCACCTCCTGATCGCGCTGATCGACGATGAGCATTCATCCAAGGTGATGACTGCCTGCGGCGTCAGCCGCGATGAGCTGCGCGCATCGGTGAAGCAATATCTCGACAATGAGCTCGGCGCGCTCGTTGCCGACAGCGCCACCGACCCGACGCCGACCAGCGGGTTCCAGCGCGTCGTCCAGCGCGCGATCTTGCACGTCCAGTCCTCGGGCCGCGACGAGGTGACCGGCGCCAACGTGCTCGTGGCGCTCTTCTCCGAGCGCGAGAGCTATGCCGTCTATTTCCTCCAGCAGCAGGACATGAGCCGCCTCGATGCGGTCACCTACATCAGCCACGGCGTCGGCAAGGGAGAAACGCCGGCCGAGCCGCGCGAGGTCACCGGCACCGAGGAGAAGAGCGAGAAGGAAGGCGGCAAGAAGGAATCCGCACTCAAGCAATTCACCGTCGACCTCAACGAAAAGGCCAAGGCCGGCAAGGTCGACCCGCTGATCGGTCGCATGCCCGAAGTCGATCGCACGGTGCAGATCCTGTGCCGCCGCCCGAAGAACAACCCCCTCTACGTCCGCGATCCCGGCGTCGGCAAAACCGCGATCGCCGAAGGCCTCGCGCGCAAGATCGTCGAAGGGGACGTTCCCGACGTCCTCAAGGGCGCGGTGATTTACGCGCTCGACATGGGCGCGCTCCTCGCCGGCACCCGCTACCGCGGCGATTTCGAGGAGCGGTTGAAGTCGGTCGTCTCGGAGCTCGAGAAGCTTCCCAACGCGATCCTGTTCATCGACGAGATCCACACGGTGATCGGCGCCGGCGCCACCAGCGGCGGCGCGATGGACGCCTCGAACCTGCTGAAGCCGGCGCTCTCCAGCGGCGCGATCCGCTGCATCGGCTCGACCACCTACAAGGAATTCCGCAACCATTTCGAGAAGGACCGCGCGCTGCTGCGCCGCTTCCAGAAGATCGATGTCAACGAACCGACGGTCGAGGACACGATCAAGATCATCGCCGGGTTGCGCAGCTCGTTCGAGCAGCACCACAACGTCCGCTACACCCCCGACGCAGTGAAGAGCGCGGTCGAGCTGTCGGCGCGCTACATCCACGACCGCAAGCTGCCCGACAAGGCGATCGACGTGATCGACGAGGTCGGCGCAATGCAGATGCTGGTGCCGCCGTCGCGGCGCAAGAAGGTAATCACGCCCAAGGAGATCGAGGCGGTGGTCGCGACCATGGCGCGGATTCCGCCCAAGTCGGTCAGCGCCGACGACAAGCAGGTGCTCGAGCATCTCGAGGCCGATTTGAAGCGCGTGGTGTTCGGCCAGGACCTGGCGATCGAGAAGCTCGCCTCGGCGATCAAGCTCAGCCGTGCCGGCCTGCGCGATCCCGACAAGCCGATCGGCAATTATCTCTTCTCGGGGCCGACCGGCGTCGGCAAGACCGAGGTCGCGCGCCAGCTCGCGTCCGTCATGGGCATCCCGCTCCAGCGTTTCGACATGTCCGAATATATGGAGCGGCATTCGGTCAGCCGGCTGATCGGCGCGCCTCCCGGCTATGTCGGCTACGACCAGGGCGGCCTGCTCACCGACGCGGTCGACCAGCATCCGCACAGCGTGCTCCTGTTGGACGAGATCGAGAAGGCGCACCCCGATCTGTTCAACATCCTCCTGCAGGTGATGGACAACGGCAAGCTCACCGACCACCACGGCAAGACGGTCGATTTCCGCAACACGATCCTGATCATGACCACCAACGCAGGCGCGATGGACATGGCGCGCGAGAGCATCGGCTTTGGCGCGTCGAGCCGCGAGGACGCGCAGGAGGATGCGGTCAAGAAGATGTTCACGCCGGAATTCCGCAACCGCCTCGATGCGATCGTACCCTTTTCCTACCTGCCGCCGGCGGTCGTCGCCCGCGTGGTCGACAAGTTCATCCTGCAGCTCGAGCTGCAGCTGGCGGACCGCAACGTCCACATCGAGCTCGATGACGAGGCCCGCCAGTGGATCGTCGATCGCGGCTACGACAAGCTCTACGGCGCGCGGCCAATGGGCCGCCTGGTGCAGGAGAAGATCAAGCAGCCGCTCGCCGAGGAATTGTTGTTCGGCAAGCTGGTCAACGGCGGTGAGGTCAAGGTCCGCATCAAGGACAATGCGCCGGCGTTCGAGATCGTGCCGGCCGCTCCCAAGCCGTCCAAGGCCAAGCCCAAGCCGGCCAAGAAGAAGGCCAGCGGCGACGCACCTGCGGCCGAATGATTGAGCGGGCCGGGATCACGATCCCGGCCCTCCCGCTGGTCAACCCAGCGCCTTAGCCCAGCGCCTTCGCTACCGCCTCGCGCGATTGTGCGTGCAGCGCCCAGAAGTCGCGGACGCTTCTCCCCCCGAGCCGCTCCTGGAGCACGGTCAGGTGCGAGTTCCAGCCGCTGCCGAAATCCTGGGCTCCGGTGCCGCTCTCGATGCCGCTGTGGGTCAGCACCAGCCGCGTCCGGTCGCCGTCGGGGAACAATTCGTACCTTACCGTGCCGTTCTTCCCGCTTTGGAAGCTGGTCTCCAGCAGCCGGGGCGGCTCGAAGCGCAGCACCTTTTCGCTCCACACCGCGCCTTTGAACTCGGCATAGCTCTCGGGATATGGCACCTCCTCGTCCGACAGCTTGTCGTGATCGACCACCAGGGCGAACTCGCTGCCGGGCTTGGCGTCGGTGCCGCCCATGAACCATTGCCCGCGCAGCTCGGCTTCGGTCAGGTACCGCCACACCGTTTGCGGAGGTGCGTCGAGCATCCGCTCCAGCCGGATCGCGTCGGGCCCGATGCGTTCGACGGGCTTGGTCATCAATTCAGTCATTGTTCGTCTCCGTGTGGCGAGCGAGTGTGTCGAGGATCATCGTCCAGCCATGGCGCACGGGCTCGGCATAGGACGCCCATTTCTCGGGAATTTCGTGGGTCAGGGTCACGCGGCAGCCTTCCGGTTTGGCGGCAAAATCGACCGTGACCGTCGACCACTCGCCTTCCTCGGTGCCGGGGCCACGGAACAGGAAGGCTAGCCGGCGCGGCCGGTCGATCTCCAGATATTCGCCATGATGCTCGGCATCGCCGTCGGCGCGGCGGTCGATAACCAGAAAGCGGCCGCCGACCCGAGGGTCGATGTCGCAGCGAACGATCTTCCCTTCCGGCGTTGCAAACAGGAATTCGGCCGCTTCGACCGGATCGAGCCAGGCGTCGAACACGCGTTCGACCGGCGCCGCGATGTCGCGCGTCACGCTGACGACCGCGGCCCCGCTCATTTGCCGGTCCCCTTGTCGGCTTCGACCAACGCCTGCAGCCGATCGAGGCGAACCGTCCAGAACTTCTCCCATTGGCGCAGCCACTGCTCGGCTTCGGCAAGCGGTTCGGCCTTGATGGTGCAGATCTGCTTGCGGCCGGCCTTGCGTCGCTCGATGAGCCCCGCGCCCTCCAGTACCTTCACATGCTTGGCCGCACCCGCGAAGGTCATTCGGAAGGGCTCGCCGAGCTCGCCGATGGATTTCTCGCCGAGCGCGAGGCTGGCGAGCATTCCGCGCCGCGTCGGGTCTGACAGCGCGTGGAACGTCGCGTCGAGTCGTTTTTCAACCATATGGTTTAATATGGCGACGATCATATCATTGTCAACCAATGAGTTGAATGACGTTCGTCGACTGGTCGAGAAGGCGCTTGCCGCGGCCGCATGAAAGTTGAATCGTGCGTGCAATCCATTTTTCGGAGGGGACCCACCTTTGCGTATCGCCAAGCTTTCGCTCGCCCTGGTTGCTGCCACCTGCCTAGCTTCGCCGACCGCGGCCGCGCCGGCCGATGCGCCCAACCCGATTTTCACCGGACGCGACCTGTTCGACCTCACCGCCGCCGCCGACCCGCAGATCAGCCCTGACGGCCGGACCGTCGCCTATGTCCGCCGCTCGGCCGACATCATGACCGACAAGGCGCGCTCGTCGATCTGGCTGATCAACGTCGCCACCGGCGAGCAGCGGCCGCTGGCGGCAGGCACTGGCGATCATTTCAGTCCCCGCTGGTCGCCCGACGGGCGGCGCCTCGCCTATGTCTCGAGCGCCGAAGGCGGAGCGCCGCAGCTGTTCGTCCGCTGGATGGATACCGGCCAGACGGTGCGCGTCACCGGTCTCCCGGACAGCCCGCAGAACCTCGCCTGGTCGCCCGACGGCCGCCGCATCGCTTATTTGATGAACGTCCCCGACGAAGGGCTGAAGCTCGGCTCGGCGCCGGACAAACCCGAAGGGGCGAACTGGGCGAAGCCGCTCCAGGTCATCGACAAGGTCACCTACCGCGCCGACGGCGCCGGCTATCTGAAGCCGGGTTTCGACAAGATCTTCATGGTCGACGCCGATGGCGGCGCCCCGCGCCAGCTGAGCTTCGGCGCCTATTTCGACGGCGCGCCGGAATGGACCCGCGACGGCCGCGCGATCGTCTTCAGCGCGCTGCGCACCCCGGACTGGGAACTCGCCGGACGCGAAAGCGAGATCTACCGCCTCGATGTCGATTCAGGCGCGCTGACCCCGCTCACCAGCCGCAAGGGACCTGATGCCGGGCCGGAGGTGTCCCCGGACGGCCGCAGCATTGCCTTCATCGGCTTCGACGACACCCCGAAGGCTTATGAGCAGGCGCACATCTACGTGATGGGCGTGAACGGCGGCCCCGCGCGGCGAATCGCGCCCGGTCTCGATCGCGATATCGCTCAGATCGA
>DATENV010000237.1:0-3110 GCA_035274805.1 Sphingomicrobium sp.
GCCAGTATCGGGATGCCTTGGTCGAGATCGAGAAAGGTTCGCGTCTCGCGCTCGAGCGGGCGCTGATCAAGGCCGAGCAACGTGCCGCAGGCAAAGCTGGCGACAGCGAGGCCATCACAATTTCCCCCGATCGGGTCGCTGATGTGCGAGAGCTCGGGTTGCTGCTCGATCGGTCCAACCAGGTTGACGGGCTTCGCCAGCTGCTGGCCGCGGCGGAGAAGGCCGGCATCGCGGCCGAAAGTCTCGGCTACCTCCAGGCATCGGTGGCGCTGCGGGACGGCCGCCCTGAAGAAGCGAAGCGCCTCCTCCTGCCCGACCGTCAAAACGTCGAGGACGTGCGATGGTACCGGATGATGACCAGGATCGCCGATGCTCTCGGCGATTCCGACGAGGCGTTTGCAGCCGCGGGGGAGATGAACCGGGCGGTTTCCGGTTACGACGAGTGGCGCCGGCGAACGGCCAATTATCGCACGCAGATTCGTGTGATCGCCGACGGCGTAACGCCCGAATGGGCATCGCGCATCAAGCCCCTCGAACCGGATGACGGAGCGCCGGCGCCAGCGTTTTTGGTCGGCTTTCCGCGCTCCGGAACGACCCTATTGGATACCTTC
The DNA here is from genome assembly GCA_035274805.1 of Sphingomicrobium sp. Classification (GTDB taxonomy): domain Bacteria; phylum Pseudomonadota; class Alphaproteobacteria; order Sphingomonadales; family Sphingomonadaceae; genus Sphingomicrobium. The sequence goes on from DATENV010000237.1 coordinate 612, forward strand.
CTAATGGGTCATCCGCGGACGCGCGTCGTCGAAGAAGGCAAGATGCTCGAGGACGCAGCGAAGGTGATCAGCGACCCGCCGAATGATTGGCCGCCGGAGCTTCTGACGAGTGGACGACAGGCCTATGTCGACGAGCTCGCTCGCCATGTCGATCCGAACTTCACTGGCCTCGTCATCGACAAGCATCCACTCAATATGCTGCGTCTGACGATGATCCAGGCGCTGTTTCCCGGCGCCAAGGTGATCTTCGCGCAGCGCCACCCTTGCGATGTCGTGCTGAGCGGCTTTTTGCAGGGCTTCGAGCTCAACCATGCCATGGCGTGCTTCCTCGACCTCGCTGACGCGGCGGACTTCTACGACGCGGCGATGACGCTCTGGACGCGCAGCCGCGAGGCAGTTTCCCAGGCAATTCACTCGGTGGTCTATGAGCGTCTGATCGCCGACCCGGCCGCGGAGCTGCGGCCTGCGGTGCAATTCCTCGGCCTCGACTGGAGCGATCAGCTGCTCGAGCACCAAGCCACCGCCAAAAGCAGAGGCTCGATTATCACCGCGAGCTATGATCAGATCGTGCAGCCGTTGAGCCGCGCTCCGAGCGGGCGGTGGCGGCGGTATGAGAAGCAACTCGAGCCGGTTCTACCGGTCCTGCTGCCTTGGGCCGAACGGCTGGGCTACGCCAACTGACCGGAACCGGACTACATTTGTAGCGCAGTGTCCGTTTCCGGACGACAACATGTGCTCGCCGCCCAATGTGCTTGGGGTTTTTCACCAACTAGCGGTGGAATCTGCGTGGCAAGTCGATAGGTCATTAGCCGGGCCTACTGAAAAGCAATGGCTTTTTCTATTTGGCACGCCCCGTGCATTGTATTTGGCGGGCCCGATGGTCGGGTCCGATGAAATGCCAAGGGGATTAACAATGTTAGCTTCGATCACTTCCGCCCGCGAGACCGCCACGATTTTCGCCGGTGCGTTCCTGTCCGCGCTTCTGCTCGTTTCGGCCGCCACTTCCCTGCCGATCGCCTGAAGCTTCTCAACCAAAGGAAACCGCAATGAACGGACGTTTCCTGATCAACCGCCGCGACGCCAAGCTCATGGGTGTCGCCGCCGGTCTCGCCGACTACAGCGGCATCGACCCGACGATCATCCGCCTCGGCCTGGTGGCACTGACCCTGCTGACCGGCCCGGTGATGATCTTCTTTTATGTTTTGACGGGGCTGCTCGCGCCGCGCCAATAGGCGCGAGCCGCTCTTTTCCGCCGCCGGCGCCAAGCCCGTCATGCCGGCGTGAGCGATCCTTAAAATTTGCAGCAGTTCCGCAGCGAACGCACGCTCGCATTGTTGAACGGTGAAGGCTAAGCAGCGCACCAACTCGGTCAGCCGATCCGATGGAGACCACCATGCGCAAACTTCTGTTCGCTCTCGTTGCTTCCAGCCTTGCTTTTTCTCCCGCAACCGCCGCCCTGAAGGTCGGCTCCAAAGCGCCCGATTTTACCACCACTGGCGCGGTCGGCGGCAAGGCGTTCAAGCTCCATCTTGCCGAGCGGCTCAAGAAGGGGCCGGTGGTGCTTTATTTCTTCCCCAAGGCATTCACGTCGGGCTGCACCGCCGAAGCGCACGCGTTCAGCGAGGCGATCGCCGACTTCAAGAAAGCCGGCGCGCAGGTAATCGGCATGTCGGCCGACAACATCGCGACGCTTAAGGATTTCTCGGTCAAGGAGTGCCGCAGCGCGTTCCCGGTCGCGACGGCGACGCCGGGCACGCAAAAGGCCTATGACGTCGCCTGGGCGGAGCATCCGGGCCTGACAACGCGGACTTCCTACGTGATCGACAAGCGCGGCAAGATCGTGCTGGTCCACGACGATCTCGACTTCAGCGAGCATGTCGCCAAGACCCTGGCCGCGGTTAAAGCACTGAAGTAGCCGCGCCATGCGGGGGGCGCTGTTCGCTGCTGCGATCGGGCTCGGCGCTGGCGCGCCGCCGGCCAGCTTCGAATATTCGCCGCAGCCGCGCTGGGCCGCGGATCCCGAGACCGAGGTCGTCTGCGCGGCCATCCGTGCCGAATGCCGCGGCGTTCTCAAGGATGACGGCGTCGATGCCGACTGGAGCTATGCCGAGGTCTATGACGTGGACGGGAGGCTGGTCGGGCTAAGATCGACCCAATCGACCGGCTGCAACCCGCTCGACGAGCACATGCTGCTCAGCCACCGCCATTTCCGCAGCCTATTCAGCGGCGAGGGCAAGCCGGATCTCGATGACATCAGGGTCGAGCTGAAGCCGGGGACGCCGCGGGACGCCGTGCGGCTGCTGAAGACCGGCTCGACCCAGGTCTCGATGGGTTGCTGACCGGATTCCCTGCAACTCTATGGGCGGCGCTTCGCGCCCCGCTGCTTCAATTCGTTGCTCACGACCCGCTCCATGTCGCCGCGCTGGTATGACGCGTAATAGGCATTGGACGTTGCATAGAGCGATTTGAGGAACGCGAGGTCCCAGTAAGTAAGGGTTA
>DATENV010000238.1:0-5209 GCA_035274805.1 Sphingomicrobium sp.
GGCTTGCCGTCGATCGTGACCGACTTGCCGTTCGATTCCATCTCCAGTTGCTGGAGATAGAAAGGCAACAGGCGCAGGCGCTCGTCATAGGCGAATAGCCCGCGCGTCTGACAGCCGAGCTGCTCGGCGTAGAACCGGTCGGCAAATGCCGCGATCAGCGGGACATTCGCGGCGAGCTCGGCGAAGCGGAAGTGGCGGTCCATCTCCGCGGCGCCCTCGAGCAACGCTTCGAATGCGCCCCAGCCAAGCGCCAGCGCCGCGCTTATCCCGACCGCGCTCCACAGCGAGTAGCGGCCGCCAACCCCCTCGCCGAACTGTAGGACGCGCGTCTCGTCGATGCCCTGATCGACCGCCGCTTGCGGCTTCGCGGTCACCGCAATCAGCCGCCCGTCCGGATCGTCGACACCGGCGCCTCTCAACCACGCCCGCGCGGCGTCCAGATTAGTCAGTGTTTCGAGCGTCGTGAACGTCTTCGACGCGACCACGACGAGCGTCGTCGCCGGATCGAGCGGCTTCACCGCTTCATCGAACGCGGCGCCGTCGATGTTCGACAGGAAGCGGACGTTGAACGCCGACGCATGGCGGCCAAGCGCATCGACCAGCAGCGCGGGACCGAGGACCGACCCGCCGATGCCGATATGGAGGATTCCCGTGACATCTCCGAAGGCGCCCGCTTCGATCGCGTCGACCAGCGCCCGCAGGCGCTGCCGGCGCGCGGCCGCCAGATCGACATCCTCCGGCGCGCCGCTGCCGCGCTCGGCGACGTGCGTCGCGGGCCGGCCTTCGCTCGGGTTGACGATTTTGCCGGCGAACAGCGCCTCGCGCGCCGCGGCGAACCCCACAGCCTCCGCGCGGCCGAGGAACTGGTCGACGATCGGCTGATCGAGGTGCGTCTTCGACCAGTCGAAATAGATTCCCGCCGCTTCGAAGCCGAGCCGGCTCAGCCGGTCCGGCTCGGCGGCAAACAGCTCGTCGAGCCGCTTGATCGATGTTTGATCCATGGCCGCCGCACATAATGCGAGGCCGGCTATTTGCCAGCCCGCCTTGACGCGCACGGCCGGCGCGGAAACAAGCAGTCGATGCCCCCGCGATCTTCACGCCGCCGTCGGTCGACCGCGGGTTCCGCAAAGCACCGACAAAAGGAAAGCGCCGGCTCGCTCCTCCGCTTCATCCTGACCGTGGCGGTCATCGCCTGGGCATTCCGCAGCTTCATCATCGCCCCGTTCAACATCCCGTCGGGTTCGATGCTGCCGACGCTCTACATCGGCGACTATCTGGCGGTGACGAAATGGCCCTACGGCTATTCGCGGTTCAGCTTCCCGTTCGGTTTCCCGCCGTTCGATGGCCGGGTGTTCAACAGCCTGCCGAACCGCGGCGACGTCGTCGTGTTCCGGCATCCGGTCGAGGACGCGGACCTCATCAAGCGAGTGATCGGCCTGCCGGGCGACACGATTGCCGTTCGTGGCGGCCGCCTGGTCCTCAACGGGCGGGCAGTGGCGCGCCGGCCGCTGCCGCCGGCAAAGGTGGCGGTGACCGCCAACAGCCCGTGCCGCACGGTTCCGCCGGCGACGCCGGTCGTCGCGCAAGCCGGCGCGCAGTCCTTTTGCCTCTATCGCGCCTATCTCGAGACGCTTCCCAATGGGCCCAGCTACACCGTGCTCGACCAGGTCGGTCACGGCCCGGCGGACGATTTCCCCGAGACCAAGGTTCCGGCGGGCCATGTGTTCCTGATGGGCGACAATCGCGACGACAGCCTCGACAGCCGCTTCGCGACGTTTCAGGGCGGCATCGGGATGGTGCCGACTGAGAGGCTCATCGGCCGGGCGATGGTGACCTTCTGGTCGACCGACGGCACCGCCTCGTGGATCAAGCCGTGGACCTGGTTCCGCGCGCTTCGCGCCCACCGCATCGGCAACGGGTACAAGGGGGTGGCCGAATGAGCGGCGGCGACGTGGCCGCCTTCGTCCGCGACGCGCTCGGTCACGATCCGAAGGACCTCGCCCTGTTCGAGCTCGCGCTGACGCACTCTAGCCTCGGCAACGCAAGTTACGAGCGGCTCGAGTTCCTCGGCGACCGGGTGCTCGGCATGGTCATCGCCCGCGCGCTCTACGAGCGTTATCCGGACGAGCCCGAAGGCAATCTGTCGAAGCGCTACAACGCGCTGGTCGACCGCGATACCTGCGCCGAGAACGGCCGTGAGATTGGCGTGCCGGCGCTGATCCGGCTTGGCAAGCAGGCGCGCGAGGACCGCGCCAGCCAGAGCGACAATGTCGTCGGTGACGTGGTCGAGGCGTTGATCGGTGCCTTGTTCCTCGATGGCGGGATGGAAGCCGCCGAGCGCCTGATAATGAAGTTGTGGGGGCCCGATCTCTCCAACCAGCGTCGCGCTCCGCAGCATCCCAAGTCCGCGCTCCAGGAGCTGGCCGCCGCCCGCGGCGTGAAGGCGCCGCTCTATGAGGTGGTTTCGCGTACCGGCGTCCACCATGCCCCCAAGTTCACGGTCCGCGTGTCCGTGCCCAAGCTGGGCGAGGCTAGCGCCGAAGGGACGAGCAAGCAGGAAGCGGAAACCGCCGCCGCCACTGCGCTGCTGTCGCAATTGAAATGACCGATCGGCAGCAGAAGGCGGGGTTCGTGGCGGTGATCGGCGCGCCGAACGCCGGCAAGTCGACGCTCGTAAATGCCCTGGTCGGTCAGAAGGTCGCGATCGTCAGCCCCAAGGCGCAAACGACCCGCGCCCGGCTGATGGGGATCGCGATCCACGATCAGGTACAAATCCTGCTCGTCGACACGCCCGGCATCTTCGCGCCGCGCCGGCGCCTCGATCGCGCGATGGTCGCCGCGGCGTGGACTGGCGCGCAAGACGCCGACTTGATCCTGCTGGTCATCGATGCGGCCGCGCGCGTGAACGATGAAGTCGAGCGAATCATCGCGTCGCTGGGCGATCGGCAGCATCCCTTGTTCATCGCGCTCAACAAGATCGACCTGGTCGCGAAGGAGAAGCTGCTGGCATTGTCCGCGGACCTGACCGCCAGGCTCAATCCCGACAAGGTGTTCATGATCAGTGCGGCGCAGGGTGATGGCGTTGCCGACCTCAAGCAGGCGCTAGCCGACGCCATGCCCGCCGGGCCGTGGCTCTACCCGGAGGACGAGGTGTCCGACGCCACCGACCGAATGATCGCCGCCGAGCTTACCCGCGAACAGATCGTCAATCGGCTCCACCAGGAACTGCCTTATGCCACCGCGGTCGAGACCGAAACCTGGGAAGATCGCCCGGATGGCTCGACATCCATCCGTCAGCAGATCCTGGTCGAGCGCGACAGCCAGAAGGCGATCGTCATCGGCAAGGGCGGCCGGCGCCTGAAGGAGATCGGCGCGGCCGCGCGCGCCGAAATCGGCCAGCATCTCGGCCGGCCCGTGCACCTCTTTCTGCACGTCAAGGTCAACCCGCGCTGGGGCGAGGACCGCAGCCTCTACCGAGAAATCGGGCTGGAGTGGGCGGACTAGCCGGCCAGCACCTCCTCGACCCACTTCGGGACCAGCTCGCCCGCTTTGCCGACGCGGCTTTCGTCGAACATGAAGCTGCCAAGGCTCGGCTCGAGATTGATCTCCAGGGTCTTCGCGCCGCAGTAGCGCGCGGTCTGAACGAACCCGGCCGCGGGATAGACTGCACCTGAAGTGCCGATCGAGACGAACAGGTCGCAGGCGCGAAGCGCTTCGTCGATCCGGTCCATCTCGTACGGCATCTCGCCGAACCAGACGATGTCCGGCCGCACGTGCGCGGCGACGCTGCAGCTTGGGCACGAGGCACCCTCTCCCATCGGTCCCGACCAGCCGAACCGTTGGTCGCACGCGAGGCACCACCCGCTGGCTAGCTCGCCGTGCATGTGAAGCAGCCGCTTCGAGCCCGCCCGCTCGTGCAGGTCGTCGACATTCTGCGTGACCAGCAGCAGCTCACCCGGCCATTGCGCGTCCAGCCGCGCCAAGGCCTTGTGCGCGGCATTCGGCTCGACCGTGCCCAGCTTCGCCCGCCGCGCGTCGTAGAAGGCGTGGACCAGCGCCGGATCGCGCCGAAACGCCTCCGGCGTTGCAACATCCTCCACGCGGTGCCCCTCCCACAGGCCATCCGGCCCGCGGAACGTCGCCAGCCCGCTTTCGGCCGACACTCCAGCGCCGGTGAGGATGACGATGTTGCGCAGGTCCATCGTCCAAGCATAGAGCGGCCGAGCAATGAGCGAAGGGCAAATCCGCATCGGCGTCGGCGGCTGGACCTATCCGCCGTGGCGCGGCGTCTTCTATCCCGACAAGCTGCCGCAAGCCAAAGAGCTCGAATACGCCTCGCGCGCGCTTGGCGCGATCGAGATCAACGCGACCTTCTACGGCCGCCAGAAGCCGAAGAGCTGGGAAACCTGGGCAAAAACGGTGCCCGACGGCTTTCAATTCGCGGTCAAGGGATCGCGATTCTGCGTCATGCGATCGAAGCTCGCGGAGGGCGCGGAGGGCATCGGTAATTTCTGCGCGCAGGGCTTTGCCGCCCTCGGTCCCAAGCTCGGCCCAATCCTGTGGCAATTCGCGCCGCGCCGGAAATTCAACCGCGACGATATCGCCGGCTTCATCGACCTGCTCCCAAGAGAGGTTGACGGCGTCGGACTCCGGCACGCGATCGAACCGCGCCACGAAAGCTTTCGCGACGACCGCTTCTTCGAGCTTTGCCGGGCGCGCAATGTCGCTGTCGTGTTCGAGGATTCCGACGACTATCCGTGCATCGAGGCCGATACCGCCGACTTCGCTTATGCGCGGCTCCAGCGCATGCGCGAAGGAGTACCCACCGGCTACGACCAGGCCTCGCTCGACGCTTTTGCAGCGCGCGCGCGCGAATGGCGCAAACGCGGCAACGCCTACATTTTCATGATCAACGGCGCCAAGGTTCGCGCACCGGCCGCCGCACTGGCTCTGCAGGAACGGCTTCGCTAAGCACTTCGAGTGCGCACCGCCGACCAGCCGATCCGGATCACGCTCTTCGCGCCCGAGGGTCGCATGGGCAGAGCCATTGCCGGCGTAGCCGCGGGAGATCCCGGCTTCGTCATCGACCAGGACCATGGCGACGTGCTGGTCGACTTCTCGGCGCCGGACGCGCTCCAGCAAAGCCTCGACCGCGCCGTGTCGGCTGCGATCCCGATCCTGATCGGCACCACGGGCCTCGATGAGCTCG
>DATENV010000239.1:0-6114 GCA_035274805.1 Sphingomicrobium sp.
CCATCACCAGCGCATGGTTGGCGATGACGATGTCGGCCTCGCGGCTCGCTCGCTCGGCGCGCTCGATGAAACAGCGGCGGTAGTGCGGGCAGCCGGCATAGACGCATTCGCCGCGCCGGTCGGTGAGCGCCGCCGCGCCGGCCCGGCGGAACAGGCTCGGCAGCCAGCCGGGCAGGTCTCCGCCGACCATGTCGCCGTCCTTGGTATAAGCCGCCCAGCGCCCGACCAGCTGCGCGAGAATCGCAGCCCGGCCGCTGAACGCGCCCTGCAGCGCATCCTCGAGGTTGAGCAAGCAGAGGTAATTCTCGCGCCCCTTGCGGACGACGATCCGCCTGCCGCGCTCATCAGCGTCGGCGAATAGCTTCGGCCCCTCGGCGTCGAGCTGCCGCTGCAGCGCCTTGGTGAAGGTCGAGACCCACACGGCACCCCTGGCCTGCTCCGCCCACAGCGAGGCGGGCGCGAGGTAAGCCAGCGTCTTGCCGATGCCCGTCCCGGCTTCGGCAAGCAGCATGTTGGGCGAGCCTTTCGCCGGCTTGGGCGCGAACACGCCGGTCACCGCTTCCGCCATTGCCCGCTGACCTTCGCGCGCCTCGGCCCGGCCGGTCAGCCGGTCGAGCTTCGCTCGCGCGTCGGCCGGATCGACAAGCACCGGCCGAGGCGGTGGCCGTTCGCCCGCCTCCTCCCATTGCTTCAACCGCGAGAACAGCATCCGCTCGCCGCGCTCGGGTCGCTCGAGCCGTGCACCGATGAGCGGCGCCCAGCTCCAGCCGAGCCGGTGGAGGGTCGCGTTCGAAGTCCACGCGCCCTCGCGCTCGCGCCAGTCCGGATCATCGAACATCGCAAGCAGCCGGTCGGCAATCGAACGCAGCGCCGCCGCCGCTTCGGCTTCGCTGGCCGGCGGCTCGAGCTTCAGCGCCCGGCTCAGCCCGGCCGCCGTCGGGACAGCGAAGCGCGCCGGATGCACGAAGGCGAACAGCTCGAGCAGGTCGAGGCCGCTGAGCTCAGGATAGCCGAGCCGCTGCCCGACCAGTGGCGCGTTGAGGATGATGTGCGGGGTCTCCGCCGCGCGGGCGATCGCCTCGCCCCGGCTGGCCTCGCGGACCTGCCCGTCGCCGTCCGCGATCCAGATCCCCGCATGGGTTGCGTGCAGTCCGGGCAGGGCGAGCGGCGTCACGCGCTCATTTGAATGGCCCTGAACAAAATAGCAACGAAATCAGATGCTCGCGCCGTCGAATGGCACCTTTTCAATGGCTTCGAGGTCGACCTCGGGCACGCAGCGCAAATTGATCATCGCCATCGGCGATCCGTCGGGTCCCTTGCCCTGGGCGAAGGGCTGCGTCCCGCATTGGGTGCAAAAACGATGATCGATGACGTGCCGGTTGAACTGGTAGGTCTCGAGCGAATCTTCGCCGCTGGTGATCGTCACGCTCGGCCCGGGAACGGCGGCGAGCACCAGGCCTTTCGCCCGGCAGTGCGAGCAATTGCAGACGACGGCTTTGTCCGGCAGGTCGCCCGCGACTCCGACGGTGACTGCGCCGCAATGGCAGCGTGCTTCATAGGCCATGGCTGTCCTTTCCTCGTTCCGATCGGCACGCTAACGCGCCGCCATGCCCGACAACAGCCTTCGCGAAGCCGCGCTTTCGAGCAAGGCCTGGCCGTACGAGGAGGCGCGCAAGCTGCTCAAGCGATGGCCGGACGGAAGGCCGGGCGGTGCGCCGATGGTGTTCGAAACCGGTTATGGTCCCTCGGGCCTGCCGCATATCGGGACGTTCAACGAGGTCGCACGGACCACCTTCGTGCGTCATGCCTATGAAGAGCTGACCGGCAATTCGACGCGTTTGATTGCGTTCAGCGATGACATGGACGGGCTCCGCAAGGTTCCTGACAACGTGCCCAACCAGGCGATGCTGATCGAGCATCTCGGCAAGCCGCTGACGCAAATCCCCGATCCGTTCGGCACGCACGAGAGCTTCGCGCACCACAACAATGCGATGCTCCGGCATTTCCTCGACCGCTTCGGCTTCGATTACGAATTCCTGTCGGCGACCGACTGCTACACGTCGGGCCGCTTCGACGACGTGATCCGCAAGGTCCTAATCGGCTGGGACGCGATCATGGGCGTGATGCTGCCAACCCTGGGCGAGGATCGCCGCAAGACCTACTCGCCCGTGTTGCCGGTCTCGCCGGCCAGCGGGCGGGTGCTCCAGGCGCCGGTCACCGTGATCGACCCGCAAGCCGGCCTGATCGCCTTCGACGATGACGACGGCTCACGAGTCCAGCAATCGGCGTTCGGCGGCGCGGCCAAGCTGCAGTGGAAGGTCGACTGGGCCGCGCGCTGGGTCGCGCTCGGCGTCGATTACGAGATGGCGGGCAAGGATCTCATCGACAGCGTCGTCCAGTCGGGCAAGATTGCCCGCATCCTCGGCGGACGCCCGCCCGAAGGCTTCAATTACGAGATGTTCCTCGACGAGAAGGGCGAGAAGATCTCCAAGTCGAAGGGCAACGGCCTCAGCCTCGAGGAATGGCTGCGCTACGGCAGCGAGCCGTCCCTAAGCTTCTATATCTATCGCGAGCCCAAGCGCGCCAAGAGCCTCCACATCGGCGTCATTCCGCGTGGGGTCGACGAATATTGGCAGTTCCGCGGGAATTATCCGGATCAGCCGATCGAGCAGCAGCTCGGCAATCCGGTCCACCATATCCATGGCGGCAAGGTGCCCACCAGCACGTTGCCGGTGACTTACGGACTGCTGCTCAACCTCGCCAGCCTGCCGGGAGTCGCGGACAAGGACACCGCTTGGCGGTTCGTGCAACGCTATGCGCCGGGCACGTCGCCAGAGACCAACCCCGAGCTCGATGAGCTGATCGGTCTCGCGGTCAACTACGCCCGCGACTTTGTCGCCCCTACCCTCAGCCGCCGCTCGCCCACGGACGTCGAGGCCGAAGCGCTGCGCGACCTCGATTCAGAGCTGGCGAAATTGCCGTCCGACGCGTCGGCAGAAGACATTCAGACGCAAGTGTTCGAGGTCGGCAAGCGCCATCCGTTCGAGTCGTTGCGCGCGTGGTTCCAGGCCCTTTACGAAACGCTGCTCGGATCGAGCCAAGGGCCGCGCATGGGCAGCTTCATCGCGCTCTACGGGATCGACAACAGCCGCCGGCTGATCGCCGAGGCGCTCGAGAACGTCGCCGCTTAAGGCAGCAAGGACGACGAGGAGCGGCGGCCAGGGTCGAACAGTGAACCTTCGACAGGCCCGCCCGCGGTGGTCGTATCGAGCGATTCATATCCCGCCGCGATCAGCTCGGCGCGTTCGTACGGACAGTCCGACCACTCCGCATTGTCGGCGTTGAAATGGCCGGCGGCGGCTGGGGTCACCGCGAAGACGGTCAATATCGCGAGCATCTTCAGTGTGTGCCTGGGCATATGCATGCCTCCTCGCTTACATCAGCGCAGCGCGCTGGTCCTTGCCACCGTCAATCGACCGCCGCCGCGACTCGTTCGACGAACGGCATTCATTTGAGGCTCGCCAACGCGACTTCAGCGCTGGCCTTGACGCCGGCGCGCTTCAGCGCCTCGTCGAGCGCCTGGTCGGCCGCGACGGCGACGTCGGGCTTCACGCCCACGCCTTCCCATCCCTCGTTGGTGTCGGGATCGAACGTCCGCCCGACCGGGATGAATGCGACGAATGACTTTCCGATCGGCTGAAAGCCGCCGTAATGGCCAGCGCCGTACGTGCTTTCGCCGATCAGCTCGGCCCGATGCGTGCGCTTGAGCGACAGCGCCAGATGCTCGCCGGCCGACCCGGTGGCCTTCGACACCAGCAGGTACACCTTTGCCTTCGCCAGCGCTCCCTGGTCCTTGGCCGGCACGACAAAATGCTCGCGCCTCACCACGCCCTCGGGGCCGGTGACGGTGCGGACGAATTGGTCGCGGTCGAACGGACTGCCGCGGTCCCGATCGACCGCCTCGCGCGTATCCATGTCGACCAGCACCGTCTCCTTGTCGAACAGCTCGGGGAACAGCACGTTCATCTCGGCGAGGCCGCCGCCGCGGTGGTGGCGCGCGTCGATGATCAATGTCTTCGCGCCACGGTGGCCGGCGATGAACTTGCGCAGGTCGGCAATGGTTGCGTCGTTGCCCGGGAAGCCCGCGAAATCGATATAGGCGACGCCGTCGGCAAGCCAGCCCGATTTCTTGATGCCGCTCGCGTCGCCCTGCATCCGGACGCGCCGTTCGCCGGCGTCAGTCTGCAACACTCGAAGCGAAAGGTGGCCGTCCTTGTGCACCGCCTGGAGGTCGTCGGTCACCTTCTTGGTGAATTCGCGGGCATCGGGAAAGCTCGCATATTTCCCGGCGGCAAGGTTCGCCCGCAGCATCGCCGCATATTGCTTGGCGACGTCGGGGAAGACGAAATTGTCCTCGAGCTTTTGCGCAAGCTCGCTGATGGCGGCCTCGGCCTCCTCCCGGACAAACGGAACCGGCGCCGCGGCCGGGGCAACGGGAGCCGCCGCATGCGTCGCTGGCGCCGGCGCGGCAGCCTGCGCGCCGACCGGTCGCGTCGGGAGGCTGACCGCAAGGATGGAGCTGAGGGCGATCGAAATTGCTGGAAGTCTGCGCATGATTTTCCCTTTAGTCGCGTTTTCGGCATCCCGCCGCAGCAGCGCTTTCTGGCGGATGAACGGACGCGGTGCGTCACTGAACTTTGCCAAGCGCGCGCAAAATCGGTGCATCGCGCGCCAAAATTTGGCACGGTAGGCTGATGCTCGATAGCTTCGACCTTGCGCTGCTCAACCTCGTCCAGAAGGATGACTCGCAAACCGCCGATGCGCTGGCGCGGCGCGTGGCGCTGTCGCCGTCGGCGATCGCGCGGCGGCTGCGGCGGCTGCGCAAGGACGGCTGGATCGCGCGCACCATCGCCTTGCTCGGCGACCAGCTCGGCGAACGGCGGATGCGCGCGGTCGTCCTGGTGCAGCTGAGCGAGCATGCCGACCAAACCGGCAAGGCCGCGCTGCTCCGGCGCATCCGCGCCGCGCCGCAAGTCCAGTTCTGCTACGAGCTCGCCGGCTCGTGGGACCTGCTGTTGCTGTTCGACTGCGCGGCCATGGGCGAGTTCAACGACGTCGCCGAGCGTGTGCTGGTCAGCGACGCGACCGTGCACCGCTACGAGACGAGCTTCGTCAAGCGGCAGGCGAAGTTCGAGCCGTTCGTCCCCCTCGATGCAAGCAGCGCCTAGCTGGCTTTCTTCGCCGCGATCCAGCGGTCGATCTTCGCTTCCAGGATCGACAGCGGCAGCCCGCCGGTGCCCAGCACCTGGGCGTGAAACTCGCGGATGTCGAACCTAGGCCCAAGCTCGGCTTCGGCCTTCTTGCGCAGCCGCTGGATGGTCAGCGCGCCGACCTTGTAGGCGGTCGCCTGGCTGGGAATCGCGATGTAGCGCTCGACCTCCGCCGTCGCGTCGGTCTTCCCCATGCCCGAGTGCGACAGCATGTAGTCGATCGCCTGGTTGCGGGTCCAACCCTTGGTGTGGATGCCGGTGTCGACGACCAGCCGCATCGCCCGCAGCATCTCGTCGTTGAGCGTGCCGAAGCGCTGGTAGGGATCCTTGTAGAAGCCCATGTCGTAGCCGAGCGTCTCGGCATAAAGCGCCCAGCCCTCGACATAAGCGGTGTTGCCGCCAAAGCGCATGAAGTTGGGCAAGTTCGCGTCTTCCTGCGCCAGGCTGATCTGGAAGTGGTGCCCGGGCTCGCCTTCGTGGAGGAATAGCGTCGTCTCGCCCCAGGTGCTGCGCGAGGGCAGGTCGTAGGCGTTGAAATAGAATGTGCCGGGGCGCGACCCGTCGGGCGTGCCGCTGTCGTAACTTCCGCCGGCCTCGAACTTCTCGCGGAATTCGGGATAGGGCCGGATCACCAGCGGAGTCTTCGGAACGAGCGAGAAGTATCGCGGGATTTGCGCGTCGACCTTTTTCTTGATGTCGTAATAGTCCTGCGTCAGCTGCGCGCGGCTCTTCGGCTGGAATTTCGGGCTGGTCCGGAGGTAATCGAAGAAGGCGCGCAGGTTGCCCTTGAAGCCGACCTCGGCGCGCACCTTCTCGAACTCCTGGGTGATCCGCGCGACTTCGC
>DATENV010000240.1:0-4620 GCA_035274805.1 Sphingomicrobium sp.
CTGAACCCGCCCAACGGCTGGGTGCAGAACACCAACACCTGGCCGTATCGCGCCGCCGGCCGCTACAGCGCCGACCCGGCGCGCTTCGCGAAATATATGGACATGGACGGCGAAAACTTCCGCGGCGTCCATGCCTTGCAGATGCTCGAGGGAAGCCGCGGCTGGACGCTCGACAAATTGCAGGCGGCGGCATTCGACAGCTATCAGCCCGGGTTCGCCGCGCTGATCCCGACGCTCGTGCAAGCCTATGACGCGCTGCCGAATGCACCGCGCAGGGCGTCGCTGTCGGCCCCTATTGCTGTGCTGCGGTCGTGGGACTTTCGCTGGAGCGCGGAGTCGGTTGCGCAGTCGCTGGCGATGGCCTGGGGCATGGCGCTGAAGGATGCGCTGGGGGCGCCCGCAAGCGAGCCGAGCAACCGGGTGCTGATGCGTTTGGCGCGCGATACGACGGCCGAGCAGAAACTGCGCGTGTTCGAACAGTCGCTTGCCCGTCTGCAGCGCGACTTCGGCCGGTGGCAGGTCCGATGGGGCGAGATCAACCGTTTCCAGCGGATCTCGCCGGTGATCGACAAGCCGCCATTCAGCGATGCCGCGCCCAGCATCCCTGTCCCGTTCACCAACGGCTATTTCGGTTCGCTCGCTTCGATCCGCTCGGGACCGAAGCCCGGCACGAAGCGATGGTACGGCGACTATGGCAACAGCTTTGTCGCGGTGGTCGAGTTCGGCAAGCGGGTCCGCGCCCGCGCGGTCACCGCCGGCGGCGAAAGCGGCAACCCGGCCTCGCCGCATTTCAGCGACCAGGCGCAGCGCTATGCGTCAGGCAATTTGCGCGAGGTCTATTTCTACCCCGACCAGCTTAAGGGCCATGTCGAGCGGGTGTACCGGCCCGGGGAGTGACTCATCCTCCCCTGCATTTGCAGGGGAGGGGGACCGCCGCAGGCGGTGGAGGGGCCCCTCCGTCAGCCCTTAGGGCTGCCACCTCCCCTCGAAATCGAGGGGAGGATGATTAGCGCCCCGCGAACTTGTCGGTCGCGCGGATCAGGCCGTCGAGCACGCCCGGCTCGTTGAACAGGTGGCCGGCGTCGGGGATGATGTTGAGCTCGACCTCGGGCCAGGCTTGCTTCAGCCGCCACGCGGCGATCGGCGGCGTGCAGGTATCGTGGCGGCCCTGGACGATCACGCCCGGAATCCCCCGCAGCTTCGCCGCGCCTCTCAAGAGTTGCCCTTCTTCGAACCAGCCGTGGTTCTTCATATAATGGTTCTCGATCCGCGCCACTGCGACCGCGACCTCCGGGCTGGTGAAATGCTCGATCGTTTCGGGACTTGGCAGGAGCGTGACGATGTCCCCCTCCCACTTGCTCCAAGCCTTGGCGGCCGCGAGCTGCACCTCCCTGTCGTTGCTGGTGAGGCGCCTTGCATAAGCTTCGACCAGGTCGCCGCGCTCCCCTTCGGGGATGGGCGCCAGGAATTCGTCGAACTTGTCGGGATAGACCTGCGACGCGCCGCCGGCCTTGTACATCCAGTCGATCTCGTATTGGTCGAACAGGAAGATGCCACGCAGCACCAGCTCGCTGACTCGCTCCGGATAGGTCTCGGCATAAGCGAGCGCGAGCGTCGAACCCCAACTGCCGCCGAACACCTGCCATTTGTCGACCTTCGCGACTTGCACGCGGAGCTTCTCGAGGTCCTCGACCAGGTCCCACGTCGTGTTGCTTTCGAGGCTGGCGTAGGGCGTCGACTTGCCGCAGCCGCGCTGGTCGAACACCAGGATCTTGTACTTTTCGGGATTGAACTGGCGGCGGTGATCGGGGCTCGACCCACCCCCGGGTCCGCCGTGCAGGAACACGACCGGCTTGCCGTCGGGGTTGCCGCACAGCTCCCAGTGGAGGCTGTGGCCGTCGCCGACATCGAGCATGCCGGATTCGTACGGCTCGATCTCCGGGTAGAGCGTGCGGCGCTTGGGGCTCATCGCGTCCATCAGAAGCTGAACTCCTCGTAAATGTGGGACACGTCACCGCCCCACTCGGATTCATATTTGTGCAGCAAACGGTCGGCCGGCGTCATGCCGGTTGCGATCACATCGCGCAATGGATCGAGGAAGCCGCCTTCATTGTCCCCCGCGCTGTTGAGCCGGGCACGGCGGGTGAGGCCGGCGGCGGCGACATCGAGCACCTGGCCGGCGAATTCGCGCATCGTCACGCCGTCCGGCGTCACGGCGTCGAGCGCGAGCCGCGGGACTTCGTGGCGCAGCTTCTCGCGCTGCTCGATGCTCCAATGCTTCACCAGGTCCCACGCCGCGTCGAGGGCCTGGCCGTCGTAGAGCAACCCGACCCAGAGCGCGGGCAGCGCGCAGATGCGGCTCCACCGCCCGCCGTCCGCGCCGCGCATCTCGAGGAAGCTCTTGAGGCGCACTTCCGGGAAGGCGGTCGATAGATGATCGGTCCAGTCGGTCAGCGTCGGCTTTTCGCCGGCCAGCTGCGGCAGCTTGCCGTCGAGAAAGTCGCGGAAACTCTCACCGGCGACGTCGACATATTTGCCGTCGCGATAGACGAAGTACATCGGCACATCGAGCGCGTAGTCGCAATAGCGCTCGTAGCCGAAGCCGTCGTCGAACACGAACGGCAGCATGCCGGTGCGGTCGGGGTCGGTGTCTTCCCAGATGTGGCTGCGGAAGCTCTTGTAGCCGTTGACCTTGCCTTCGGTGAACGGCGAGTTGGCGAACAATGCCGTGGCGACCGGCTGCAGCGCCAGGCCGACCCGGAACTTCTTCACCATGTCGGCTTCAGAACCATAGTCGAGATTAACCTGGATGGTGCAGGTTCGAAGCATCATGTCGAGGCCGAGGCTGCCAACCTTGGGCATGTAATTGAGCATGATCGCGTAGCGACCCTTGGGCATGATCGGCAGCTCGGCGCGGGTCTTGTCGGGCCACATTCCGGTGCCGAGGAAGCCGATGCCGAGCCGCTCGCCGACCGCCTTGCACTGGTCGAGGTGCCGCGCCGCCTCGGCGCAGGTCTGGTGGAGGTTCTCGAGCGCCGCGCCCGACAGCTCGAACTGTCCCGCGGGCTCGAGGCTGATCGTCCCGTCCTGGCCGGTCAGCGCGATCACGTTGTCATTTTCGATCACCGGCTGCCAGCCGTAATCGGTCAGCCCCATCAGCAGGTCGCGGATGCCGCCGGGCTCGTCGTAGCTCGGCGCCCGGTGATCGGTCATGCGATAGACGAACTTCTCGTGCTCGGTGCCGATCCGCCATCGGTCGGGCGACTTTTCGCCCCCGGCGAACACCGACAGCAGATCGTCGCGGCTTTCGACCGGTGGACTGTCACCCGTGTCAGTGCGTTGCGTCATGGCTGGCGGCGCTTAGCGGCGCCCGTGAGGCCGCGCCAGCAAATCCCTCTTATGGCCGAACCGGTCCAGCTTATCGCCAGTCCCCGGCCACCGACATCCAGGCGGCGAGCGCGGCGAGGGCGGCGGTTTCGGCGCGCAGGATGCGCGGACCGAGCGAGATCGGGACCGCATTGGCCGCGGACCGGATCAAGCTCCGCTCATCGTCCGTGAAGCCGCCCTCCGGGCCAATGAGGATCAGCGCCGGGCCAGTCGCGAATGCCCTTGCGGGAACCTCGCCGCCGGCTTCGTCCGCGAAATACAGCCGCCGCGAGGCGTCGCGGCTCTCGATCAGCTGCTTGAGCGGCGCGGGCCCGACGATCTCGGGCAGGCCAGTCCGCCCGCATTGCTCGGCGGCCTCGATCGCAATCGCCTCCAGCCGGTCGAGCCTGACCCGCCCGGCCACGGTGCGCCGGGTCATCACCGGCAACAGCCGCGCGGCGCCGAGCTCGGTCGCCTTCTCGACCAGCCAGTCGGTCTGGGCGCGCTTGACCGGCGCGAACGCCAGCCAGACGTCGGGGATGGTTTCCGGCTCGCGCGTGGGCCGCTCGACCGTCAAGGTCATCCGTTTTTTCGCCGCCTCGGCGATGCGCGCGAGCCATTCGCCCGACCGGCCGTCGAATACTAGCAGCTCGGCGCCGATGCCGAGGCGCATGACGTTGCCGAGATAATTGGCCTGGGCGGGGTCGAGCTCGACGGTGGCACCCGCGCCGAGCGGCGAGCGGACGAATAGGCGCGGCAGGCTCCGGGGCGGCCAGGCGGGGGTCGCGGGCATCGCCTCCCGCCTACGTCATCGCTTAGCGCTTTGCTAACCTCCCTTGGTTAGATGCCGTTGCCGCTGGACTGGGCAACCGCGAGTTGGCGTGAAGACACTGATGATCATCTCTGGTTCTGGGCTGGCGGTGGGCGGTCTTTACGCCGGCGGCGCGTTCGATCGCGGCGAGGTGTACAACGTACCGATCGCCGAGGCGCGCATGCGCCTCGAACTGCTCGAACTTCCGCCGCCGCTGTTCAATGCTGCCGGCGGAACCGCGGTCAAGGACGGCGAACGTAGCGATCGCTTCACCTGGGAAGTGACCGCGGGCAGCGAGCAGGCAGCCGTGTTCACCGCGCAGCTGCAGGCCGAAGGGCCGGCGAGGACCCGCGTGACGCTCGATTATACGCGCCGCGACAGCGATCAGGATTGGTCGGATCGACTGCTGTCGACCAGCTTCATGCGCAGCTATGCCGAGACCA
>DATENV010000241.1:0-3546 GCA_035274805.1 Sphingomicrobium sp.
GCCGACGATCACATTCTCCTTGAGGCCCGTCAGCGTGTCGGTCTTGCCCTGCACCGCGGCTTCGGTGAGCACCCGGGTCGTTTCCTGGAAGGACGCGGCCGAGATGAAGCTGCGGGTCTGGAGCGACGCCTTGGTGATGCCAAGCAGCACCGGCTTGCCTTCGGCTAGCTTCTGCTTCTTTTCGAGCCTGGCATTGGTCTCGTCCATCTCCTGGCGATCGACCTGCTCGCCGGCGAGCAGCGTGGTATCCCCGCCGTCGGTGATCTCGACCTTCTGCAGCATCTGGCGAACGATCACCTCGATGTGCTTGTCGTTGATCTTCACGCCCTGCAGTCGATAGACCTCCTGGATTTCGCTCACCAGATACTCGGCCAGCGCTTCGACGCCGAGGACTTCCAAGATGTCGTGCGGATCGGGTGAGCCGCCGACGAGATTGTCGCCGCGCTTCACATAATCGCCTTCCTGGACCTCGATCATCTTCGACTTCGGCACGAGATATTCGACCGGCTCCGAACCATCCTCGGGCACGATTGCGATCTTCCGCTTGGCCTTATAGTCGCGCATGAAAGTGACCTTGCCGGACACCTTCGCGATGATCGCATTTTCCTTCGGCTTGCGCGCCTCGAACAGTTCGGCGACGCGCGGCAGACCACCGGTGATGTCACGCGTACGCGCGGCTTCCCGCGGCATGCGCGCAAGGACTTCGCCGGCCTCGACCTGCTGCCCGTCCTCGACCGCGACGATCGCGCCTGAAGCGAGCCGATAGACGCCCGCTTCCTTCGCTTTCGCGCCGGTCAGCGTCAGGCGCGGATGAAGCGCCTCCTTCTTCGACTTGCTGCCGGTGTCGTCGGTGACGACGCGCTGCGTGATGCCGGTCGATTCGTCGACGACCTCGGTCATCGTCCGGTTCTCGATCAGGTCCTGGTACTTCACGCTACCGGCCTTCTCGGTGATCACCGGGCTGAACGACGGATCCCACTCGGCGATGCGGTCGCCGCGGCTGACGATGTGGCCGCTCTCGCAGAGCAAGTGGGCGCCGTACGGCACGCGGTGGGTCGAAAGCTCGCGGCCGTCCATGTCGAGGATTGCGATTTCGCCCGAGCGCGACAGCGACAGGTGCCGGCCGCGCGGATCGACGATCGTCGGCATGTCGCGAAGCTCGATGGTGCCGTCGACCGGCGCCTCGAGGTTCGACTGCTCATTGAGCTGCGCCGCGCCGCCGATGTGGAAGGTCCGCATCGTCAGCTGCGTGCCGGGCTCGCCGATCGACTGGGCGGCGATCACGCCGACCGCTTCGCCGATGTTGACGGGCGTGCCGCGCGCGAGGTCGCGGCCGTAGCATTTGGCGCAGACGCCCTGCTTCGACGCGCAGATCAGCGGGCTGCGGATCTTGACGCCCTGCAGGCCGATCTCCTCGATCTTGGCGACCATCGCCTCGTCGAGCAGCGCGCCTTCCTCGATGATCGTGTCGCCCGACTTGGGATCGACGATATCCTCGGCGGTGGTGCGGCCGAGCACGCGGTCGGCGAGCGAGGCGATGACCGCGCCGCCCTGGACGATCGCGCGCATTTCGAGCGCCCGGTCGGTGCCGCAATCTTCCTCGATGATCACGGCGTCCTGCGACACGTCGACCAGGCGGCGGGTCAGGTAGCCCGAGTTCGCCGTCTTGAGCGCGGTGTCGGCCAGGCCCTTGCGGGCGCCGTGGGTCGAGTTGAAATACTCAAGGACGGTCAGGCCTTCCTTGAAGTTCGAGATGATCGGCGTCTCGATGATCTCGCCGGACGGCTTGGCCATCAGGCCGCGCATGCCGGCGAGCTGCTTGATCTGCGCCTGGCTGCCGCGAGCGCCCGAGTGAGCCATCATGTAGATCGAATTGAGGTCGGCCTGACGTCCGTCCGGGCGCTTCGGCGTCGCTGAAATCTCCTTCATCATGGCGCTTGCGACCTGGTCGCCGCACCGCGACCAGGCGTCGATCACCTTGTTGTACTTTTCCTGCTGGGTGATCAGGCCGTCCTGATACTGCTGCTCGTAATCCTTCACGAGCGCGCGCGTCTCCTCGACCAGATTCTCCTTGGCGGCCGGGATGACCATGTCGTCCTTGCCGAACGAAATGCCGGCGGCGAACGCATGGCGGAAGCCGAGCTGCATGATCGCGTCGGCGAACAGCACGGTCTCCTTCTGGCCGGTGTGGCGATAGACGATGTCGATGACGTCGCCGATCTCCTTCTTGGTCAGCACGCGGTTGACGGTCTCGAACGGGACTTTGTGGCTCTTCGGCAGCGTTTCGCCGAGCAGCATCCGGCCCGCGGTCGTTTCGAACCGCTTCATGTAAGTGTTGCCCTCCTCGTCCGTCTGGGGGACGCGGCTGACGATCTTGGAATGGAGCGTCACCGCACCCGCGGCGAGCGCCTGGTGGACTTCCTGCATGTCGCTGAGCAGCATGCCCTGGCCCGGCTCATCCTCCTTCTCGAGGCTGAGGTAATAAAGGCCCAGCACCATGTCCTGCGACGGCACGATGATCGGCTTACCGTTCGCGGGCGACAGGATGTTGTTGGTCGACATCATCAGGACGCGCGCTTCCAGCTGGGCCTCGAGGCTCAGCGGGACGTGCACTGCCATCTGGTCGCCGTCGAAGTCGGCGTTGAACGCCGCGCAGACCAGCGGGTGGAGCTGGATCGCCTTGCCTTCGATCAGCACCGGCTCGAATGCCTGGATGCCGAGGCGGTGGAGCGTCGGCGCCCGGTTGAGCAGCACCGGATGCTCACGGATCACTTCGTCGAGGATGTCCCAGACTTCCTTGCGCTCTTTCTCGACCCACTTCTTCGCCTGCTTGAGGGTCATCGACAGACCCTTGGCGTCGAGGCGCGAGTAGATGAACGGCTTGAACAGCTCGAGCGCCATCTTCTTCGGAAGGCCACACTGGTGGAGCTTGAGCTCCGGACCGGTGACAATGACCGAGCGGCCCGAATAGTCGACGCGCTTCCCAAGCAGGTTCTGGCGGAACCGGCCCTGCTTGCCCTTCAGCATGTCGGACAGCGACTTCAGCGGACGCTTGTTGGCGCCGGTGATGGTGCGGCCACGGCGGCCGTTGTCGAACAGGGCGTCGACCGCTTCCTGAAGCATGCGCTTCTCGTTGCGGACGATGATGTCCGGCGCGCGCAGCTCCATCAGCCGCTTCAGGCGGTTGTTGCGGTTGATGACGCGGCGATAGAGGTCGTTGAGGTCCGAGGTCGCGAAGCGGCCGCCGTCGAGCGGCACCAGCGGGCGCAGCTCGGGCGGGATGACCGGAACGACGTCGAGGATCATCCATTCTGGCCGGTTGCCCGACTCGAGGAAGCTCTCGACGACCTTGAGGCGCTTGATGATCTTCTTGGGCTTGAGCTCCGACTTGGTCTCGGCCAGCTCCTTGAGCAGGATCTCCTTCTCGCCTTCGAGGTCGAGATCAATCAGCATGGTCTTGACCGCCTCGGCGCCGATCCCGGCGGAGAAGGCGTCCTCGCCATATTCATCCTGCGCGGACAGGAGCTCGTCCTCGGTCAGCAGCTG
>DATENV010000242.1:0-8736 GCA_035274805.1 Sphingomicrobium sp.
GGCCGCACCGCATAAGCAACGCGTGCGTCGGCCAGCCAGTAGGAGCCTAGGCCGACGCGGTCGAACGGAAAGCTGTCGCGCTGATCCGAGTGACGGCCGACATAGGCCAGAGATCCGCCATAGGTGAACCGGCCACTCGCGCCGTCTAGCGACAACGATCCGCTGTGCTTGGGTCGTCTGAGCTCATGGACCTGCGTCAGCGATACCTCGTCCGGCTGGGTCGCTTTCAAATAAGCGTAATTGGCATTGAGCCGCAGCTTGTCGGCCAGTTGCCAGCCGAAGGTTGCCTCGACCCCCGACCGGCGACTCGTCAGTTGGCGATTGGCCGTACTGAACAACGAGGTGCCGAAGTCGAAGATGTCGACGATCTCATTGTGGAGCTTTTGCCGGTAGCCGGTCAGCGACGCCTCAACGGGGCCGCGGCGATAACGCAGCGAGAGCTCGAATCCGCGTGAGCTCTCCGGCTTAAGCGACGGATTGCCAAGGAAATTATTCGGGAAAAAGCCGTAGAGGTCAAAGAACGTCGGCTGCGCAATCCCTTCGCCGTAGGATCCTGCGACCGAGAAGCCGGCGCCAATCCGAGCCAGCAGCGACGCGCGCAGGCTGGTTGCATCCTTGAAGCGGTTGAACCGGTCGCGCCGGACCGCGAGGTCGCCAGTGATGCTTTTCGTTTCGGCGCGCCATTCAACGGTCAGCGCGTGATGGTTCCGGCTGCGGTCCTGGGTCGAAAAGCCCCCGTAGATGGTGTCGCGCGCGCGGAACGTCTCTCGCTCAGCGTCAGCAGCGGCGATCAGCCGGTGCGCGATCGGGCCGGTGATCAAGCGGTGCTCGATCTGGACCGAAAGGTTGCGGCGCGTGCCGTGCGTCCGGTTTTGCAGCGCCTGGGCAAGATAATTGCGGTTCGAGGAGCCGAGCAGCGACCCGGCGACCTGGCCGCGCCAAGGTGAATCGGCGTTCCCGGCGCTCGCCCACAGCCGTCCCGCCGTCAGCCGGTTGCGGCTGCTGTCGAGCGTATCGGTGTGTGCGAAGGTCACCGGATCGAACCCGTCGAACTGCGAGCGCCCGGTGAGGGCCAGGGCGGATATGCCCAATTCCACATCCGCGCGCGGATGCAACGTACCTCGCAAACGTCCCGAGAGATTGCGGTAGCCGTCCTTGTCGCCGTCGCCGCTGAAGCTGTCGATGCCCGTGGCGCGCTGGAAACCGACCGCGCCCGACAGGTTTGCACTGGCGGTCACGTGCGACGCAGAGACTTTGGCGCGCGCAAAGCCGAACGAGCCGCCTTCGCCGCTAGCGCTCATGCCGGGCGCATCGTCGACGCCGTTGATGGCGATGACGCCGCCGATCGCTTCCGATCCCCAGAGCGCCGACTGCGGGCCGCGGACCACCTCGATGCGCGAGGCGAGGTCGGCGTTGAGGATCTCGAATCGAGGCGTGTCGCCGGAAGCCGGATCGTTGATCTTGATGCCATCGACGAACAGCAGGCTGTGATTGGCTTCGGCGCCGCGAATGCGGACTTCGGTCAGCGAACCGCCTGGCCCCGATGTGGTTACCGAAGTGGACGGGGTCAGCCGAAGCAGTGCGCCCAGCATCGGCTCGCCAAGCCGCTCGATCCTTTGTCGGCCGACGATGGTGACGCTGGCCGGGGTCTGGGCTTCGGTTTCCGGCGCGCGCGATGCGGTAATGACAATCTGGTCGGTGTCGATGGGAAGTGCGGGCATGTTATCCTCCTGTTGACGAACTTGTCGTCACAGAGGGATCGCCGCCTTGCGGCAGCGCGGACCCACGCTCCGCGGCTGGTCCCGGCCGGGGAAACGGACGACGGACCAAGGCAGGTTCCTGACTTTGCCGAGCGGGCCCAAAAGCCGCCAGGCATTCACAGTTGCGGGCACAGCGCCGGATTTCCGCCGGCTTCCCTTTGAACCGCCCCCGCCAGCTTTCGCTGTGGGCGGCACCTTGGTCTGGGGACGTGCTAGGCGTGGCCGCGTGGGGCTGTCAAATCGCGTACGCCGGGGCTATTCAGGCGTTCATGAATGCCAATCACGCCCGCTTGATCGCGCTTTTGTCGGCGATCGTCGTTGCCGCCGCCCTGCGCCTGGTACCGCATCCGCCCAATTTCACGCCGATCGGCGCGATGGCGCTGTTCAGCGGGGCCTATCTCGGGAAGCGTGGCCTGGCGTTCGTTGCGCCGCTCGGCGCACTGCTCCTCAGCGACGCGATCATCGGCTTTCATACAGGAATGCCGTTCGTTTACGCGAGCGTCATGCTGATAGTGCTGATCGGCTGGGCGGTTCGCTCGAGGATCACGCCACTGTGGATCGGCTCGGCGGCGGTCGCCAGCTCGGTGCTGTTTTTCGCGATCACCAACTTCGGCGTTTGGCTGAAGGGTATCTATTACCCGCAGACGCTGTCCGGACTGGCGGCCTGCTATGTCGCCGCCATCCCGTTCTTCCAGAACACTTTGGCCGGCGACCTGTTCTACGCCGCGCTGCTGTTCGGGGGCTTCAGGGCCGCCGAGTTGCTCTTGCCGAGGCTAAGGTCAGGACAGCGCCAGCCGGCCTGACCGGCTTGGTTGCAACTTTCGTACCCGCCCTGTAGAGGCGCCCGCTCAACTTGTCGCCGCTGGTCGGAAACCAGCGGCTAAGCCAAGGAAAACTCACATGAAGTCCGGTGCGCACCCCGATTATCACATGATCAACGTCGAAATGACCGACGGTACCAAGTTCCAGACGCGCTCGACCTGGGGCAAGGAAGGCGACACGCTTCACCTCGACATCGACCCCAAGGTGCATCCGGCGTGGACCGGCGGCAACCAGAAGCTGCTAGACACCGGCGGCCAGGTTGCGCGCTTCAACAAGCGCTTCGGCGGGCTTACCCTAGGTAAGAAATAAGCCGCTTGATCCGTGAAGCACCGCGGATCGAGACCGACCGCCTGATCCTCCGCCACTGGCGCAAGGACGACTTTCGTCCCTATCACGCGATCGTCAGCCATCCCGAGGTGCACAAGCACTTCGGACCCAATCCGATGAGCGCGGAAGACTGCTGGCGCCGGCTGATGGCGTCCGCCGGCGGCTGGCAATTCAACGGCTTCGGTACTTGGGGCGTTGAGCGGAAGTCGGACGGCAAGCTGATCGGCAATGTCGGACTCTTCACGGCGTGGCGCGACCTCGAGCCGGAATTCGGCGAGGAACCCGAGATGGGCTGGATCATGGCCGCGGAAACCCACGGGCAGGGGCTGGCGATCGAAGCCTGCCGCGCGGCGCTCGATTGGGCAGAAACGAACCTCGACCCGACGCCACTTTGGGCGATCATCGCGCCGGCCAACGAGCCATCCATCAGGCTTGCCGAGAAGCTCGGGTTCGAGCGTGTGCACGAGACCAGCTACCACGGCGATCCGACGGTGGTCCTGCGGCGCCCGGCATGGACCTGACTAAAAGGCCGAAAGTCCCGTAATCGCCCGGCCTATGATCAGCGCGTGGACGTCGTGCGTCCCTTCATAGGTGTTGACGGTCTCGAGGTTGGCCGCGTGGCGCATCACCTGGAACTCGGCCGAAATGCCGTTGCCGCCGTGCATGTCGCGCGCGGTGCGGGCGATCTCCAGCGCCTTGCCGCAATTGTTGCGCTTGACGAGGCTGATCGTCTCGGGGACCAGCTCGCCGGCCTCGAGGCGGCGGCCTACCCGCAATGAGGCCTGCACGCCGAGGCTGATCTCGGTCGCCATGTTGGCGAGCTTCAATTGAACGAGCTGGTTGGCGGCGAGCGGCCGCCCGAACTGCTTGCGGTCGAGCGTATATTGCCGGGCCGCGTGATAACAGGCCTCGGCCGCGCCCATCGAGCCCCAGCTGATGCCGTAGCGGGCGCGATTGAGGCAGCCGAACGGCCCCTTGAGCCCTTCGACATTGGGCAGGAGCGCGTCCTCGCCGACCTCGACGCCGTCCATCACCACTTCGCCGGTGATCGAGGCGCGAAGGCTGAGCTTTTCCTTGATCTTCGGCGCGGTGAGGCCCTTCGCGCCTTTCTCCAGCACAAAGCCTTTGATCTTGCCATCATGCGCGTCCGACTTCGCCCAGACCACGAACACGTCGGCGATCGGCGAATTCGTGATCCACATCTTGGTCCCCGACAGCACATAGCCGCCCTGGACCTTCTGCGCGCGGGTCCGCATGCCGCCGGGATCTGAGCCGGCGTCGGGCTCGGTGAGGCCGAAGCAGCCGATCCATTCGCCCGTCGCCAGCTTGGGAAGGTATTTCTTCCGCTGCTCCTCGGTTCCGTAGGCGTAGATCGGGTACATGACGAGGCTCGACTGGACCGACATCGCCGAGCGATAGCCGCTGTCGACGCGCTCGACCGCGCGGGCGATGAGGCCGTAGCTCACATAGCCGAGCCCGGCTCCGCCATATTCGTGCGGGATGGTCGCGCCGAGCAAGCCGAGCTCGCCGAACTCGGTCATGATCTCGCGGTCGAACCGCTCCTCGAGATAGGCCGACGTCACGCGCGGCAGCAGCTTCTCCTGCGCGTAGCCCTCCGCGGTGTCCCGGACGAGGCGCTCCTCGTCGGTCAGCTGATGATTGAGATCGAACGGATCCTGCCAGTCGAACTGCAGGATGGCTGGCTCGGCCACTGCTTTCGGTTCCCGCGCTTGCTGAAGTTGCCGGCGCTCTTAGCGGCGGTGCCGCCAACGCGCCACCCCGCCGGCGAGCAGCCCTACTTCTGCTTCGAGGCGACCTTCGTCGCGCCAGCGCCGCCGAAGCTCCGCTTCAGCGTCAGGCCGAAATTGAGGTGCCGGTTCCGCTCGCGGAACTCATTGACGATGAACGTCGGGACCGCTCGGTTGGGGAAGAACAGCAATCGGTTGCGGTTACCGCTGGTATTGAGCGCATTGTCCACGTCGAGCGTGATCGAGGTGCGGGGACCTGGACGATATTCGATGAAGGCGGTCGCATAGGGTCCGCCATTGAAGTTGGTATCGAACTCGTCGGTGCGGAAGAAGGTGAAGCGGTCGCGGTCGCTGACGACAAAGCCGTACGAGAAGGCGCCGACGTCGCGCCGCACATCGACGTTCCATTCCCAGTCGGGATAGAAGTCACTGAAGTTCCGCTTCTCCCCGCTGATCGGGTCGGTCACGCGCGTTCGGCGAAGGGTGCCGTTGAAGCGGACTCGCAGGCCCTTCCAGACCCGGCCGAGCGGCGCGTCGACGGTAAGCTGAGCGAACGCATGCCGACCGGTGCCCAGGTTCCCCGGCGCGTCGAAGAAGTTGCCGGTTTCCTCATCAAAAATCAGGACCCGGTCCTGGAGCTTGCTGATGAGGTCATAGCCGAGGTCGAACTTGATCAAGCCTTCGCCAAGCAGCGCGTGGTCAGCGGTGAAGCGGAATTCCCACGCCCGCTGCGGCTGCAGATTCTCGTTGCCGGCATTGACGCGGGACGTCGACAGCTCGGCGACCGTCACGAAGTCGAAGAAATTGAGCTGGGCGACGGTACGCTTGATCGAGAATTGGGTGTGCCATCCGCCGCCGGGCTTCCAGTCGACCGTCAGGCTCGGCTTCCAGAACATCAACTTGCGGTCGGCGCTTGCATCGCCGGTGACCGTCAGGTGCGAAAACTCGTAGCGCATGCCGGCATCGACGCGGAGGGCCGGATTGAGCTGGCGACCAAGGTTGATGAACGCCTCGCCGCGCTTCTCCTTCACTTTCGCGCTGTCCACAGGTAGGTCGACCCTGGTCTTGCTGCCGTCGTTCTCGACGAGGAAGAGCTCGGTCCGGTTGTCGAGGGTATTCAGGACGGCTTCGCCGCCCGCCTCGACCGAGAAGCCCGCCACGTTCTGGCGGGTCCAGGTGAGGCGGCCGATCGTCTCGTTGCGCCTGGCCTTCTGGGTCTGCTCGAACCCGCCGACCTGAACCGCGCCGTTCTCGAGCAGGCCGTTCCGCTCGACGTAGGAATCGAAATAGTCGCGCTTGCGCCTCGTCGCGAGGCCGACCAGCTTGATTGCGCCGCCGGCCAGCGGCCGGGTGACGTCGCCGCCAAGCTCAAACACCGGATTGTCATAGTCCTGAAGCAGGCTGTCGTCGTGCTGCGGGCCATCGCTCGGCGTGACCCGATTGCGCTGGAACAAGTCGAACTGTCCCGGCGACCAGCGGGCATTGATCCGCATGGCTTTGTCGCTTGCCCGTTCGAGGGCCCAGCTGCCGGACAGGTACGGATTGAAGTCCTGATAGCTGTTGAACTTGCGCCGGAACTCCAGGAGCTCTCCGGTCGCCGCATCGGTCAGCGTGTCGGTGCCTTCCTCATGATTGAGACTGTTGGCAAACCCGGCCGACAGGTTGATGGTCGATGCTCCGCGCCGGATCAGCGCCGACGCCGAGCCGTCGGGCACCAGGCGCCCGGTGTAGAGCCGTCGGACCGATCCGGTGATATTGCCGTCGAGCCCGCCCTCGGCCGACAGGACGATGTTCAGGACCTGGCTTTTGCTCGAATAATCAGCGCCGTAGAGGTCGCCCGGGCCGATCTCGACGCGTTCGACGCGGCGCGCCGGGATCCGCGACAGCGTGGTTTCCAGCGTCTCGGCTTTGGAGCTCGGGCGGGCGCCATTGATGACGACGTTGCCGGCCGCAGCGGCAAAGCCGCGGATGTCGATATTGCCGAGGTCAAGGTTGAACCCGGGCACCCTCCGCGCAATGTCGAGTGCGCTGCGCGGCGCATATTGGGCGAAAAAGGCCGCGTCGTAGCTGGTCGTCCGGCTGGATCGCGCCGGCGGTTGCGTGGCCGGCGCAGGCGTTTCGGTTTGTGCTGCCGCGGATGTGCCGAGCGTAAGCGCCGCCATCCCGGCTGTTGCGAGCAACAGCGTCCGAGCCACAGAAATTCCCCTTCCTTTGTTGGCCGCGATTTAAGTGACCGTCGGCCGCGGGGCGACAGGCGGTCGATCAATCGGCCAACGATTCGACCAATGCGCACGCGGCGGTCACGAACGGCTGCGTGCCGAAAGAAAGTCCTTCAGCGCTTTCGCCCGAATAATTTGATCTCCACCAAGTCGTTGGCTGGCGGCATCGATTGGCCCGAGCGCGTGACCGAGCGGACGAACTCCGGCGTGATGTTGAGCGCCTTGAGCTCGACCAGCTTGCTGACCGGCAGGTAGCGATAGCCGAGCCGCTGATAGCCGGCGATGAACTCGGGCGTGATATCGAGCGCCCGCATCTGGACCAGTCCGTCGCCGGGAACATTGGCGTAGCCGACGCGGGCGAAACCGGCGATCCACTGCGGTGTGATGCCCAGGGCCTTGAACTCGATCAGCGAGTGGATCGTGCGGGGGCGGTATCCCGCTCGCGCCATCTCGCCGATATAGCGGCCGTCGACGCCGAGGGCCGCCAACGCGACGACATCATCGATCTTCGGTGTCGGGTAACGCGCGGCGGCGACCGCATCGAGCATGTCGCGGCGAGCGTTGACCGCCATCAGCGCGAACGACTGGTCGCGGGTCGGGCGGCCGATACCCCGGCTCGCGAGGAGCTCCGCGAATCGCGGATCGGCGGTGAAGCGGCAACTTCCCGCAGCGAAACTATTGCCGCCGTTGCCCGCGCAATCGAGGCGCCCGGCCTCGCGCACTATGGCGAAGTGAAGCGGCCGCGAGCCGGCAGCGCGAAAGGAGGACACCTCCAGGCCGACCAGCTCGGACGGCATGAAGCCGGTCGACCAATTGTTATTCCGGTCGCCATCGCGCTGTTCATGGAAGCTGGCCCGGAGCTTGGCTGGATCCTTGCGCTGCGGCTCGAGGGTGAAGCGGATCCAGTCGGGCGATTCGGCGGCGCACGCCGAGGATACGCTCACAAATGCACACAGCAGCGCACAGATAAAAGCGAGAGAGCGGTTCATGGCGTTCTCCTTCTTATTTGCGGGCAAATCTCGCCCGTTCGCCGAGGTTCGGCGGTTCAGAACTCAGTCTTGTGGAAGCGATAGGTTAGGCTGGGACCGATCAGCCGTCGGGATCGGGGTCCGGGTTCGGTGTTCGAGGCGGCTTTGGCGGCTTAGTGATGCCGAGCGCGCGAAGTTCCACCAGATGATCGACATCGAGGACCTTGATGCCCGATGCTTTGACGCGAGCGGCGAACGCCGGATCGACCCCAACCGCGCGAAGCTCGACGAAGTCATCCAAATCCCCGCGAATGCCGGTCGAGCGCATGGCGCGAACGTAATCGCCGGTGACGCCGACGGCGCGCGCCTCGACCAGTTGATCCGCGGAGATCGAGGGAAAGCCGGCCGCGCTCAGCGAACGGGCGAACTCAGGCGTAACGCCAACTGCCCGCATGCTGGTAAAGTCCTCGAAATCGAGGCTGGACAGCCTGGGCACCGCGGCGCGCATGGCACTGACATATTCGGGCGAGAGGCCGACCGCCTTCATCTCGATGATCTTGTCGATCTCCTGGCGGTCGCGACTGCGCTTGCGCTCGGCCCGACGAACGACGTCTGGCACATCATCGGCGTCGACGTAGGTCACCGCAACCGCGCCGCTCGGCCCGCGCGCCACGATCTTGCGCCGGCCGCTCGCATCGGCGGGGTAAATCGTCGAGGTGGCACCGCTCGGGCTGCGCGCGATGATCATCCCATTGACCTGCTCGACTGTTGCCCCGCTCGGCGACTCGGCGCGGAAATCGGCTTCCGCCCGCTTGGCGACCTCAGGCGCGATCGCGCTCGCGGCGGCGACTGCCGTCGAAACCGAGGTCGACACGCCGCTCGCGATCAGGTG
>DATENV010000243.1:0-3321 GCA_035274805.1 Sphingomicrobium sp.
AAGCCTGCGCGAGGCCCTGGTCCATGGCGGGATCGCCAACCGCGCCAAGGTCAGGATCGAGTGGATCGACGCCGAGATTTTCGAGCATCCCGAGGCCGACATCGTCGCCGAGCTGGAGCCGCTTCACGGCATCCTCGTGCCCGGCGGCTTCGGCGAGCGCGGCAGCGAGGGCAAGATCGCCAGCGTGACCTTCGCGCGCGAGCGGGAAATTCCCTTCTTCGGCATCTGCCTCGGCATGCAGATGGCCTGCATCGAAGGGGCGCGGAACCTGGCCGGCATTTCGGAAGCCTCGACCACCGAGTTCGGCGAAACCGCCGAGCCGGTGGTCGGCATGATCACCGAATGGATGAGCGAGGAAGGGCTTCAGAAGCGCGCCGCGGGCGGCGATCTCGGCGGGACGATGCGGCTCGGCGCCTATCCGGCCAGGCTCGACGGCAACAGCGTCGTCCGCTCGATCTACGGCAGCGACGAGATCAGCGAGCGCCACCGGCACCGCTACGAGGTCAACATCCATTATCGCGAGCCGCTCGAGAAGTCCGGCCTGGTCTTTTCGGGCATGTCGCCCGACGGCCAGTTGCCCGAGATCGTCGAGCGTCCCGACCATCCCTGGTTCATCGGCGTGCAGTTCCATCCCGAGCTCAAGAGCCGGCCATTCGAGCCCCATCCGCTGTTCGCCGGGTTCATCGAAGCGGCGGTCAAGCAGTCGCGGCTGGTTTAATTCCGGCGGTCCGGAACGCGCCGGATGGTCGACCGTTACGCGGCCGACACCAACGGAGGAACATCCATGCTGCTGACCATCGCGATCATCCTGCTCATCCTGTGGGCGCTCGGCTTTTTCGGAGGTTTTGTCACCAGCGGGCTGATCCATCTCCTGCTGGTGATCGGCGTCATCGTGCTCATCTGGAACTTCGTCGCCGGCCGCCGAACGGTTTAACTTTTCGGCTACACGCGAAGCGTTGCGGCGGGCGTTTGCGCGCCCTAGATGATTGCCGATGACCAACAGCATTTCGACGCGCTTGGCCGTGCTCGGCTCGGGGCCGGCCGGGTTCTCGGCGGCGATTTATGCCGCCCGCGCGGGTCTTAGCCCGGTGGTGATCCAGGGGATCCAGCCGGGCGGCCAGCTCACCACCACGACCGACGTCGAAAATTATCCCGGCTTCCGCGAGGTCATCCAGGGTCCCTGGCTGATGGAGGAAATGCAGGCCCAGGCCGAGCATGTCGGGACCAAGGTCGTGTGGGATCACATCGGCGCGGTCGACCTGTCGCGCCGGCCGTTCCGGCTGACCGGCGACGGCGGCGCGCAATATTTCGCCGACGCGCTGGTGATCGCCACTGGCGCGCAGGCGAAGTGGCTCGGATTGCCGTCCGAAGAGCATATGAAGGGCAGGGGCGCCTCGGCCTGCGCGACCTGCGACGGTTTCTTCTACCGCGGCAAGAAGGTCGCGGTGATCGGCGGCGGCAATACTGCGGTCGAGGAAGCGCTCTACATGACCAACCACAGCCATGACGTCACGCTGATCCACCGGCGGGACGCGCTGCGCGCCGAGAAGATCCTGCAGGACCGGCTGTTCGCCAACGAGAAGATCGAGGTGATCTGGGACAGCGAGGTGGTCGAATTCGTCGGCGGCGGCGATCCCGAGGCCCTGGTCGGCCTCGACATCCGCAACCGCAAGAGCGGCGAGCTGAGCCGGATCGCCGTCGAAGGCGCGTTCGTCGCGATCGGCCACCAGCCCGCGACCGAGCTGTTCAGGGGCCAGGTGAAGCTCGACGACGACGGTTACATCATCGTCGAGCCGGGAACGACGCGGACCAGCGTCGATGGCGTGTTCGCCTGCGGCGACGTGATGGACAAGATCTACCGGCAGGCGGTGACCGCGGCGGGCACCGGGTGCATGGCGGCGCTCGATGCGGAGAAATATCTCGCCGCCCAGGAATATGAGGCGATCGCGGCCGAATAGCTGCCGAAACGGGGGGAGACGCGAGTGAAGCCGGCCGGACCGATCCCTCCGCACTTTTCCGCCGATGATGCCGGGCAACTGCTGATCGGCGGCACCCTGGCCGAAGAACTCGTTGCCGAAGCCGGCGGCACACCCCTGTTCGTCTATGACAACAATATCGTCGGTGCCCAGATCGCCCGCTTCAAGGGCGCGATGGCCGACGGGATCGCGCTCCATTATTCCGTGACTGCAAACCCTTACGAGCCGTTGCTGGAATTCCTCGGCAGATATGTCGATGGCTTCCGCATCGTCTCGCTGGGTGAGCTCAAGCGCCTCCAGCACGCCCAGCTCGCCGGCATCCCGATGAACTTCGCGGGACCCGGCAAGCTCGACGTCGAGCTGGAAGCGGCGGTGACCGCGGGCGCGACGATCAGCGTCGAGAGCGAAGGCGAAGCCGCGCGCGCCATCCGCGCCGCCGAGAAGGTCGGCATCCAGCCGAGGATTTCGGTGCGCGTGACGCCGCCGTTCAGCATCGAGGCGGGCTGCGTGACGCTTGTCCCCGCCGCGAGCCCGTTCGGGGTTGATGCGGAGCGGGTGCCGTCGCTGGTCCAGGGGCTCGTCGAGGCCGGCGTCGACTGGCGCGGGCTGCACATGTTCGCGGGGTCGCAATGCCTCGATGCCGAAGCGCTGGCCGAGGTGCACCGGGTGACCGTCGCGCACGCCGGCGAGATTGCCGACGCGATCGGCGTGCCGATCCCCGAGCTCAACCTCGGCAGCGGCTTCGACATCGCCTGCCGCCCGGGCGACGCGCCGCTCGATATCGACCGGGTCGCCATGGCGCTCAACCAGACGCTCTGCACCGCGCCCTCGCTGCTGGCGACCACCCGCTTCACCATCGAGCTCGGCCGCTGGCTGGTCGGCGAGTGCGGCGTCTACCTGACGCGGGTGCTCGACCGCACCGAGAGCTGCGGCCAGACCTTCCTCACCACCGACGGCGGCGGCCACCATCTGATCGGCGCGACCGGCAGCCTCGGCGAGCGGGGCATGGCCAACTTCCCGATCGCCGTCGCCAACCGGTTCGGCCAGCCCGCGGAAGAGGAAGTGACGGTGACCGGCTGCCTGTGCACGCCGTTCGACGCACTCGGCGACGACGTTTCGCTGCCGCGCGCCGAAGTCGGCGACCTGATCGCCGTGTTTTGCGCCGGCGCCTATGGCCTCAGCGCCAGCCCGCAGGCGTGGGAAAGCCGTCCGCTCGCCCGCGAAATGCTCGTCTGATCCTCATAACACCTCTCCCATGTGTGGGAGAGGTCGACTCGCGGCAGCGAGCGGGTGAGGGTTTAGTGCCGCCCTGGGCAAAAGGCAGACCTTCACCCTAACCCTCTCC
>DATENV010000244.1:0-3038 GCA_035274805.1 Sphingomicrobium sp.
GCCGAGACGGAGGATGACTCTCCCCTCCCTTTCAAGGGAGGGGCAAGGGGGTGGGTGGCGGATGAAGCGGCTCGATGCCGCTTCAGGAGCTTCTTGACGATTCTTGAGTTCGTTCGTCAGGCCCCACCCCTCACACTTCCCCTGAAGGGGAGGGGAAGTCTCAAGCGTGCAATCCCAATCGCTGCAGTTGACGTCGACCTCGCGCACCTCGACGCCATGCTCGCGCGCGTCGCGGACGATTTGCGCCGGCGCATAAAAGCCCATCGGCTGCGAGTTCAGCAGCGCGCAGGCGAACGCCGCCGGATATTTCCACTTGAGCCAGCTCGACACGTAAACCAGGTGCGCGAAGCTGGCCGCGTGGCTCTCGGGGAAGCCATATTCGCCGAACCCCTTGATCTGGTCGAAGCAGCGCTGGGCGAAGTCGCGATCATAGCCGCGGCCGATCATCCGCCCGACCATCTTTTCCTCGAGCGCGCCGATGTTCCCCTTCGACCGGAACGTCGCCATTGCCTTGCGCAGCTGGTTTGCTTCTTCGGACGAGAATTGCGCGGCATCGAGCGCGATCTTCATCGCCTGCTCCTGGAAGATCGGGACGCCGAGCGTTCGGCCGAGGATCTTCTCCAGCTCGTTCGGCTCGCCGTGCGCGGGGTCGGGGCAGGGGAAGGTCACCGGCTCCTTGCCTGAGCGGCGCTTCAAATAGGGGTGGACCATGTCGCCCTGGATCGGCCCTGGCCGGACGATCGCGACCTCGATCACCAAATCGTAGAAGCAGCGCGGCTGAAGCCTGGGCAGCATGTTCATCTGCGCCCGGCTCTCGACCTGGAACACGCCAAGCGAATCCCCGCGGCACAGCATGTCATAGACTTCGGGCACCTCGCGCGGGACGGTCGCCAGCTCCCAATGCTCGCCGTGATGCTCGGCAATCAGGTCGAAGCATTTGCGGATGCAGGTCAGCATGCCGAGCGCGAGCACGTCGATCTTGAGGATGCCAAGCTCCTCGATGTCGTCCTTGTCCCATTCGATGAAGGTGCGGTCGTCCATCGCGCCGTTGCCGATCGGCACCGTCTCGGTCAGCGCCCGCTCGGTCAGGATGAAGCCGCCGACATGCTGCGACAAATGGCGCGGCATGCCGACCAGTTGCTCGGCCAGCTTGACGGTCCGCTTCAAATGCGGGTCGCTGAGATCGAGGCCCGCGTCGTTGGCCCGCGCGTCCTCCAGCTCGGCCTCCATATGGCCCCAGATGGTCGAGGCGAGCGCGGTGGTGACGTCTTCGCTAAGCCCCATCACCTTGCCGACCTCGCGGATCGCGGAGCGCGGGCGATAGTGGATGATGGTCGCGGCGATCCCGGCGCGGTCGCGGCCGTATTTCTCGTAGATGTGCTGGATCACTTCCTCGCGCCGCTCATGCTCGAAATCGACGTCGATGTCGGGCGGTTCGCGGCGCTCTTCGGAGATGAAGCGCTCGAACAATAGCTCGTTCACCGACGGGTCGACCGCGGTGATGCCGAGGCAGTAGCAGACCGCGCTGTTCGCCGCGGACCCGCGCCCCTGGCACAGGATCGGCGGGTCGAGCGACCGCGCGAAGGCGACGATGTCGTGAACGGTCAGGAAGTATCGCGCGAAATCGAGCTTAGCGATCAGCGGCAGTTCGTACTCGAGCTGCTTGACCACCTTGGCGGGAATGCCGTCGGGCCAGCGTGCCCGGGCGCCTTCCCAGGTCAGATGCTCGAGATGCTCTTGGGGCGTGCGCCCTTCGGGCACGGTCTCCCTCGGATATTCGTATTTGAGCTCATCGAGGCTGAAGCGGAGGCTGTCGGCGAACTCGCGCGTCGCCGCGACCGCGTGTGGCCAGCGCGCGAACAGGCGGATCATCTCTTGCGGAGGCTTCAGATGGCGCTCGGCGTTGGGATTGAGCAGATAGCCGGCGGTCGCAATCGTCACCTTCTCGCGAATGCAGGTGACGACGTCCTGCAGCGGCCGGCGGTCGGGCGCATGATAATGGACGTCGTTGGTGGCAAGGATGGTGCAGCCATGCTTGCGCGCGAGCCGGTCGAGCCGCTCGATCCGCGCATTGTCGTCGCCCCGATAAAGCCAGCTTGCCGCGACATGACGTAGTGACGTCAATGCGTCGCGCAGCCGTGGGAGGTCTGCTTCGAAGGCGGCAAGATCGTCCTGCGGCCAGGCGATGAAGGCGATGCCCTCGGCATGCCCGGCGACGTCTTGCAGCGACAGTTCGCACGCACCCTTTTCGGCGCGCATCTTGCCGAGGCTGAGCAGACGCGACAGCCGGCCATAGCCGTCGCGGTCGATCGGATAGGCGAGCAGCGACAAATTCCCTCCCCTCCCGCTCGCGGGAGGGGTTGGGAGA
Source organism: Sphingomicrobium sp. (assembly GCA_035274805.1). GTDB lineage: Bacteria > Pseudomonadota > Alphaproteobacteria > Sphingomonadales > Sphingomonadaceae > Sphingomicrobium. Next base: position 2,369 of record DATENV010000244.1, read on the forward strand.
GAGTCCGACAGGTCGAGGCGGCAGCCGATCAGCGGCTTCAGTCCGGCGATCTCGCACGCGCTGTGCATTCGCACCACGCCGGCGAGCGTGTTGCGGTCGGCGATGCCGATCGCGTCATAGCCTTGGCCGAGCGCGGCCAGCGTCAGCTCGATCGCGTCCGACGCGCCGCGCAGGAAGGAGAATGGCGAGCTGACGCCAAGCTCGACATAGGGCGAGGGCGCTGTCGGGGGCGGCGGCATGTCGCCGGTCCGCACCAGCTTCAGGCGGGAAAAGCCGACTTTCTCAGGCATCAGCCGAACAGGCCGTGGATGAACCAGTTGGGAGCGCCGCCGCGTCCGTCGCCGGCCAGTCCCTCGCGATAGATCCAGTAGCGGCGGCCATCCGCGTCCTCGACGCGATAATAATCGCGCAGCCGCGCCGATGACGGCTGGCGCCACCATTCGGGCGCGATTCGTTCGGGCCCCTCGACGCGGGCGATGTCATGCGCCGCGCGCCGCCACATGAACCGCCGCGGCATGCCTTCGGGCGTCGCATAAATGACGTCGATCGCTTCCGGCCGGTCGAGCAGGCGTTGGGGTCTTCTCCCCTCCCCTTCAGGGGAGGGGCGTAGGGGTGGGGTGCTGGCGAGCAGCCTCGATGGCTGCGAGGGAGCTTTTGAAGCGGCATCGAG
>DATENV010000245.1:0-5033 GCA_035274805.1 Sphingomicrobium sp.
CCGCCGATCGGTGGCTCGAGCGCTCTGCCGGCGTGGCCGACGCGGACATTCGATGCGAAATCGTCGCGCAGGTGTGCGATATCCTCTCCGACCCGCGTTTCTCGGCGCTGTTCGGGCCGGGTTCGCTCGGTGAAGCACCGCTGGCGGCGACTCTCCCCGACGGCCGAGTAATCGCCGGGACGGTCGACCGGCTGCTGGTCGAAGACGACCGCGTGTCGGTCATCGATTTCAAGACGGGGAAAATTCCTGCCGGCCAGGCGGACATTCCGAGCGGCCACCGCGCCCAGATGGCCGCTTATGTCGAGGCGCTGCAGGTCATCTTTCCGGGGCGGCAAGTCAGCGCGTCCCTGTTGTACACAGCGGGCGCAAAACTCATCGAGGTGCCTTGAGGGCGCCAGTGTGAGCGCCCATATGCCTGTTAACCTTTTGCCCCCTGCCAGGAGATTCGCCCGCCATGGCCACCAAGACGGTCACCGACCAGAGCTTTGCTTCCGACGTCCTCGGCTCGGAGGCGCCGGTCCTTGTCGATTTTTGGGCGGAATGGTGCGGGCCATGCCGGATGATTGCCCCGGCGCTCGAGGAAATCGCCGGCGAGCTCGGCGACCAGGTGACCATCGCCAAGCTCAACATCGACGAGAATCCGGATACGCCGGGCCGCTACGGCGTCCGCGGCATCCCGACCATGCTGCTGTTCAAGGGCGGCCAGCCCGTCGCGCAGAAAGTGGGCGCCGCGCCGCGCAGCCAGATCCAGCAGTGGCTGGAAGCCAATCTCGACAGCTCAGCTTCGACCTCCGCCGCCTGACATCGAGGAATCGTCGGGCGGCTCGGTGCCGTCGAGGCCTTGTGTGCCGGGGCGGAACCGGTCGTGCCTGGGCAGGTCGTCGCCCGGGTTGAACCAGGGCACCTTGCTCGACCAGAAGATGTGAAACTCGGGCGCGATCGCCCCGGGCGCATCGAGCGTGACGACGCTGAAATCGACGGTGTCCGGCTGATGGTCGACATGGACGTAGAGCGGCGTTCCGCATTGACCGCAAAAGGTCCGCTCGCCGAAGCTGCTCGTTTTCACCGTCCGGACCAGCTCCGATCCCTGGGTAAAGCCCCAGTCCGCGTTGGCGATGCTCGCGAAGGCCATCGCCGGCGCACCGCTGTTGAGCTGGCAGGTCCGGCAATGGCACCAGCCACAGTCGAACGGGTCGCTGTTCAGCTCGTAGCGCACCGCGCCGCACATGCACCCGCCCGCCAGTCCCATAATGGCTCGCCTTAATTGACTACCGCTAGGGCGCTCCTTACATCGCCGGTCGCAATTTCCCCAGCGTCGGCGGGAGCTTTTCGCCCTTTCTGTAACGCGCGGGTTTTTAAGGGAATCCCATGTTCGCCGCAGTGGCAAAAAGCATCTTCGGATCGGCAAACGATCGCTATGTCCGGAGCCTCGGCAAATATGTCGACGCGATCAACGGCTTCGAAGCCAATATTTCCGCGCTTTCCGATGACGAGCTGCGCGGCCGGACCGAGCTGTTCCGCCAGCGGCTGGCCAGCGGCGAAAAGCTCGACGATCTGCTCCCCGAAGCTTTTGCGACGGTTCGCGAGGCCGCGATCCGGACGCTCGGCCAGCGCCATTACGACGTCCAGCTGATCGGCGGCATCGCGCTTCACCGCGGCGAGATCGCCGAGATGAAGACCGGCGAAGGCAAGACCCTGGTCGCGACGCTCGCGGTTTATCTGAATGCGCTCGAAGGTAAGGGCGTCCACGTCGTTACCGTCAACGACTATCTCGCCCGCCGCGACGCGGACTGGATGGGCCAGATCTATCGCTTCCTGGGCATGAATGTCGGGGTGATCGTCCCCAACATGACCGATCAGGACAAGCGGGACGCCTACAACAGCGACATCACCTACGCGACGAATAACGAGCTCGGGTTCGATTACCTGCGCGACAATATGAAATATTCGCGCGAGCAGATGGTCCAGCGGCCGTTCAATTTCGCGATCGTCGACGAGGTGGATTCGATCCTGATCGACGAAGCGCGCACGCCGCTGATCATCTCCGGGCCAACCGACGACAAGTCCGATCTCTACATCTCGGTCGACGGCATCGTGAAAACCTTCGAGCCGTCCGACTACGAGATGGACGAGAAGCAGAAGAGCGTCGTCCTGACCGAGGACGGGACCGAGAAGGCCGAGCGGATGCTCGAATCCGCCGGGCTGATCGAGGGCCGCAACCTCTACGACATCGCCAACACCCAGGTCGTTCACCACTTGAACCAGGCGCTCAAGGCCAACGTCATGTTCAAGAAGGACATCGACTATATCGTGAAGGACGGGAAGGTCGTCATCATCGACGAGTTCACCGGCCGCATGATGGAGGGCCGGCGCTGGTCCGACGGGCTTCACCAGGCGGTCGAGGCGAAGGAAGGCGTGGTCATCGAGCCGGAGAACCAGACGCTCGCCTCGATCACCTTCCAGAACTACTTCCGCATGTATCCCAAGCTGTCGGGAATGACCGGCACGGCGATGACCGAAGCGCCGGAATTTTTCGATATTTACAAAATGAACGTTGTTTCGATCCCGACCAACGTTCCCGTCCTCAGGATCGACGAGGACGACGAATTCTACAAGACGATGCCGGAGAAGTTCGCGGCGATCGCGAAAGAGCTCAAGGTCAAGCAGGAGCTCGGCCAGCCGGCGCTTGTCGGCACCGTCTCGATCGAGAAGTCGGAGATGCTGTCCGAATATCTCGAGCGCGAAGGGATCAAGCATTCGGTGCTCAATGCCCGCTTCCACGAGCAGGAAGCGCACATCGTCGCCCAGGCGGGCCGGCTGGGGGCAGTCACCATCGCCACCAACATGGCCGGCCGCGGCACCGACATTCAGCTCGGCGGCAACCTCGATTTCCGGATGCTCGACGAGTTTCCCGACCTCGTTGCCGGCACGCCCGAATATGAGGCGCAGGCCGAGAAGGTCCGCGCCGAGATCGCGGCGGAAAAGCAGCGGGTGCTCGACGTCGGCGGGCTATACGTGCTCGGCACCGAGCGTCACGAGAGCCGGCGCATCGACAATCAGCTGCGTGGCCGATCGGGCCGTCAGGGCGATCCTGGCCTGTCGCGCTTCTACCTCAGCTTGGATGACGACCTGCTGCGCATCTTCGGCCCGCAGACGATGTTCTCGCGGTTGATGAAGGGGCAGCTCGAGGACGGCGAGGCGATCGTCAGCCCGTGGATCTCGAAAGCGATCGAGACCGCGCAGAAGAAGGTCGAGGCGCGCAATTACGATATCCGCAAGCAGGTCGTCGAATTCGACGACGTGATGAACGACCAGCGCAAGGTGATCTACGAGCAGCGCGCGGACATCATGGACGCCGAGAGCGTCGGCGACGTCATCAACGACATGCGCGCGGAAACCGCGGCGGCGATCGTCGCGGTGAGCTGTCCGGAAGGGACTTACCCCGAGCAATGGAATGTGGAGAGCCTCAAGGAGGCGATCGACGAGGTGTTCGGCCTGCAGCCGCCGATCGACGACTGGCTGGAGGAAGAGGCGGTCGACCCGGAGATCATCACCGAGCGCGTCCAGAAGCTCGCCGACGAGACGATCGCCGCGAAGCTCGAGGAGGTCGAGCCGGAGCAATGGGCGAATATCGAAAAGCAGGTGTTGATCCAGACGCTCGACCATCACTGGAAGGAGCATCTCGCGACGCTCGACGCGCTGCGGCAGGTGATCCACTTGCGCAGCTACGCGCAGAAGAAGCCGATCGACGAATATAAGCAGGAGGCGTTCCTGCTGTTCGAGCGGCTGTTGGTCTCGATCCGCGAGGAAGTCACCCGCATCCTCATGCGTGCGCAGGTTCAGATGGAGCCGGCGCCGCTCCCCGAGCTGCCGGACTTCATCACCCAGCATCTCGACCCGTTTTCCGCCGATGACGATACAGCGGACATCGACGCGGCGGCGCGCGGGCTGATGCCCAACCTGCCGCCGCTGCTCAACATCCCGCGGCCGCCGATGCCGCAGCGTGAGGGCGGCGGCAACGTCGCCGAGGCGCCGATCAGCCGCAACGCACCGTGTCCGTGCGGGTCAGGCAAGAAGTACAAGCATTGCCACGGACAGCCCGCGTAAAGGCTGAGCCGGCGATCGCGCCGGTCGATCGCTCAATCCTTCGCCGCGCGTACCGGCCCGATGAAGCGCAGGCCGCGGCCGAGCGCGTCGGCCAGGCCCGGATGAGCGTCGCCGAGCTCGGCGAAGCGACCGCGACCGCCCGCGCGCTGGTCAAGGGCGTGCGCGCCCACAAGCCGTCGGGCGTCGATGCTTTCCTTCACGCCTACGACCTCGGCTCGGACGAGGGCATTGCGATGATGTGCCTCGCCGAGGCGCTGCTGCGCATTCCCGACGCGCATACCGCCGACGAGCTGATCGCCGACAAGCTCGCCGGTCCCGACTGGTCGGAAAAGCTCGGGCGGTCGGACTCGGCCTTCGTCAACGCCGCGACCTTCTCGCTGCTGCTGACCGGCAAGGTGCTGGAAGGCGCGCAGGACCGCTCGGACAATTGGAAGGCCGCGCTGGGCCGCGCGGTCGGCCGGCTCGGTGAGCCGGTGGTCCGCACCGCGGTGCGCGAGGCGATGAAGATCCTCGGCCGCAATTTCGTGTTCGGCCGAACGATCGACGAGGCGCTCAAGCGCGCCGAGCCGGAACGGCGCAAGGGGCTCAGCCACAGCTTCGACATGCTTGGCGAAGCAGCGAAGACGTTCGAGGACGCCGAGCGCTATGCGCAGGCGTACCGGGGAGCGCTCGACCGTATCGCCGAGGAGGCGAAGGGCGGTTTTCGCCCGTCGCCGGGCATTTCGGTCAAGCTGACAGCGCTCCATCCGCGATTCGAATTCACGCATGCCGAGGAAGCCGATCGGCTCGAGCTTCAGATGGACGTGTTCGAGGCGTTGCTCGCCGACGACGAATTGTTCGCCAACGGATGGGGCGGGTTCGGGCTCGCCATCCAGGCCTATCAGAAGCGGGCCCGACCGCTGTGCGAATGGACGATCGCGGCGGCT
>DATENV010000246.1:0-3411 GCA_035274805.1 Sphingomicrobium sp.
GGTGATGAAAACCCCGGTGGTGATCTTCCCGCCGTGGATCAACCGCTTTTACATCCTCGACCTTTCGCCCGAGAAAAGCTTCGTCAAATGGTGCGTCGACCAGGGCATTTCGCTGTTCATGGTGAGCTGGAAATCGGCGGACGAAAGCATCGCCGACGCCACCCTCGACGATTATGTCCTCAAAGGTCAGATCGACGCGATCGATACCGTTCGCGACTTGCTCGACGCCGAGGGGGTGCACGCCATCGGCTATTGCGTCGCCGGCACCACGCTGGCGGCGACGCTGGCTTACCTCCAAGCCAAGGGCGAGGCGGAGAAGGTCCGATCGGCGACGTTCTTCACCGCGCAGGTCGATTTCAGCGAAGCGGGCGACCTCAAGCTGTTCACCGGCGACGAGACGATGTCGCTGCTCGATCAGCTGACCAAGGAAAAGGGCTATCTCGACGGCCGCTACATGGCGGCCACGTTCAACCTGCTGCGCGGCCGCGACCTCATCTGGAATTATGTCGTCAACAATTACCTGCTGGGCGAGGAGCCGCCGCCATTCGACCTGCTGTACTGGAACAGCGACACCACCAACCTGCCCGCGAACTGGCACCGCGATTATCTCGAGACGCTCTACAAGGGGAACAAGCTGGCCGAGAAGGGCGGGATCAAGGTCGCCGGCACCCCGGTAGAAATCGATGCGGTGAAGACGCCGACCTATATCCAGGCCGGCCGCGAGGATCATATCGCGCCGCCGCAGAGCGTGTGGAAGATCATGGACCATTTCGCCGGGCCGAAGCGCTTCGTGCTCGCCGGCTCCGGCCATATCGCGGGCGTGGTCAATCCGCCGGCTGCGCAGAAATACCAATATTGGGTCAACGACCGCGACGCGGCGACCCTCGACGAGTTCGTCGAAGCGGCGGAAGAACATAAAGGGTCGTGGTGGCCCGATTGGCTCGCCTGGCTCAAGCAGCAGGACGGCGAGACGGTGAGCGCCGTCGGCGCGCGCATCCCCGGCGAGGGCAAGCTCAAGCCGATCGAGGACGCGCCGGGGAGCTATGTCAAAGCGCGCTGAGGCGCTGACCATCCGCCTGGCGCGACCGGGAGAGCGCGAGGAGCTGGAGGCACTGCAGCGCCGCGCATCGCTGGCGCTCCCGGACTATCGCGAGCAACTGGAGGCGCATCCCGAGGCGATCCACCTGCCGCCGGCACAAATCGCCAATGGGCAGGTGATGGTTGCTGAGCTCGACGGCCGGGTTGCGGGCTTTGCCGCGCTGGTCGGCGGCGAGCTCGACGGACTGTTCGTCGAACCCGGCCTGTGGCGGCAGGGAATCGGAACGGCATTGGTCGAGGCGGCGACGCACGAGGCCCGACGCAAAGGATTGGCTCTGACCGTCATCGCGGGCCCGGCCGCACGCGGCTTCTATGAGCGGTGCGGCTTTTCGCTCGAAGGCGACGCGCAAACCCGCTTCGGGCCGGCACTCAGGATGTCGAGATAGCGACCCTCAACAATTCTCATACTTCCAGTGCCGTCGCTTGCCTTCGCTGAGCCACTGGATGGAGTCGGCGATACGCTTCTGCCGCGTCGAGTCCTGCTTCGCCTCGGCGACCCATTCGAGATATTCGCGCTGCGCCGAGGGTGGAAAGGCATCGAGTGTGGCCTGGGCCTTCGGTGCGTTGGCCAGGGCGGCGGCGAATTCGGGGTGGAGCTGGGGCGGCGGCTTGGGCGCATGCTTGGTCTTGCGCGGCGCGGGCGCGCTCGCCGAAAGCTCGGCCGCCCTGGCGATCAGCGCGTCGAGATCTTCGGGCAAATCGTCGATGCTGGTCAGCTTGCCGAGTTGGCCCATTGCGCCGTCTTTGGGGTCGACGCCGAGCTCCTGCCCGCGCCAGAAATGGACCGCGGCATGGGCTTTGAAGGCCGCCGTTCCCATGACGATCTTGCCGTTCCTGCAATAGGTCGGGTGGCTCCACTTCATCGCCTCCTCGACGTCCGGCACGACGGCGTGGATGCGTTCGCGAACCTTCTCGAGGATCGGGCGGGCGAACGGCTGCGCCTTCTCGATATAGGCATCGATGCGCGGTTCGCGGCTCACAGGATCCCTCCGCCGAGCATCAGCCGGACGACGCCGATCAGGATCACGAGCAGGTTGAGATTGCGACCCGCCGTCGAGCGCGAGATCATGCCGATCACGGCCCCAATGATTGCCAGCGGGATGATCAGCCAGTTGGCCCAGCCGAGCAGCGGCAGGAAGGCGATGAGTGCGAAGATCAGCGCAACGAAGCCAATGACCAGCGAGGCGAGATTGAACATAGCAAAGGTCCTATCATCATTCGGGCGGTTGCGGCAGCCGCGGCGCCCGCACCAGTGCGACCACATATAGCACCAGCGCTGCCCAGATCGCCGGGAAGGCGATCGCGTGCGCCGTCGTGAACGGCTCGCCGTAGATCAGCACCGCGATCAGGAACTGCAGCGTCGGGGCGAGGAACTGCAGCATGCCGAGCGTCGAATAGGGGAGGCGCTTGGCGGCCGCCGTGAAGAGCAGCAGTGGCGTGGTCGAAACGATCCCGGCGAGCAGCAGCAGGCTCGTCTGCAGCGTTCCCGTGCCCATCACGGGATAGGAAGCGAGCAAGCGGCTCCCGAGCCAGACCAGCGCCAGCGGGAACAGGATCGCGGTCTCGATCGCGAGGCCGGTGACCGCGTCGGCCGGCACCACCTTCCGCAGCAGGCCATAAAGCGCGAAGCTGACGCACAAGGTGAGGCTGATCCACAGCTGGCCAAGGGCACCGGTGGCAAGCACGGAAATTCCCGCGGCGGCGATGGCGACCGCAGTCCACTGCAGCCGTCCGAGCCGCTCCTTGAGGACGAAGCGGCCAAGCAGGACGTTGGCGAGCGGGTTCAAATAATAGCCGAAGCTCGCAGCGAGGATGTGCCCGCTGGTTACCGAATAAACATAGAGCAGCCAGTTGCCGCCGATCAGCAGCGCGGTGGCGACCAGGATCCCCACGGTCCGCGGCTGCGCCAGCGCCTCGCGGACCTTGGGCCAGCCGCGCGACACCGCGATGAGGATGCCGAGGAACGGCAGCGACCACAGCACGCGGTGTGCGACGATGTCGAACGCCGGAACCGCGGCGATCGCCTTGAAGTAGAGCGGCAGCACGCCCCACAGGGCGTACGCCCCCAGGCCGAGGAGGAATCCGGTGCGGGGAGGCGCGTAATCGTGCGTTCGGTTCGCGTTCATCGGGGATGCGCCTAGCTGCGGTAAGCGGTGGGTGAAAGCCGATGGTGAGCGGCGCGTTGGTTGAAACCGCGCGGCGGCGCTGTCAGGTTGAGCCGCGGTCTTGCAGGGGAGGGCCGAATTCCGGTGGCAAGGGTTCGCATTGCGATCATGACGGGTATCGCTGCCGCGGCGGCGATCGTCGCCGGCT
>DATENV010000247.1:0-9604 GCA_035274805.1 Sphingomicrobium sp.
CTCGCCATAGAAACGCCGAGCGGCGTCGAGATCGTCAACCGGAAAGGCGAGATGGAAGGGCGGCAGGGACATGATGCACCGCATTTGAACCGGTTCCCGACGCGCCGCAACTAACCGCCCGGGCGGGTGGTTGTCGAATGATCCGGAGATCGGCGATGAAACGAACCGCCACGCCCTTGCTTGCTCTTGCGCTCGCCGCTTGCGGCGGCCCGGCGCGCCTGCCGTTGGAAGCCGGCATCGGCCCCAGCCCTCAACTGCCGCCGCCGGAGCACGCGCTGATCCCCGCGGTCCAGGTCGCCAAGGCCGAGGGCTGGCCGGCCGGCGCGACGCCGGCGGCCGCTCCGGGCCTGAAGGTCAACGCCTTCGCCACCGGTCTCGACCATCCGCGCTGGCTGTACACGCTGCCCAACGGCGACGTGCTGGTCGCCGAAACGGCATCGCCGGGCACCGATCCCGGGCCGCCCGGCCTCAAGGGCATGTTCTTCAAGATGTTCCTCAAGAAGGCAGGGTCGGGTGTGCCAAGCGCAAATCGGATCACTCTGCTGCGCGATGCCGACGGCGATGGAGTCGCCGAGTTCCGCTCGGCACTGCTGACCGGGCTGCGCTCGCCGTTCGGCATGGCGCTGGTCGGCGGCGAGCTGTTCGTCGCCAACGCCGATTCCCTCGTCGCCTTCCCGTTCCAGCCGGGCACCACGACCATCAGCGCAAAGCCGCGGATGGTCGCGGCGCTTGCGGCAGGACGCAACCACCACTGGACCAAGTCGCTCGTCGCCTCGCCCGATGGCCGCTGGCTCTATGTCGGCGTCGGCTCCAATAGCAATGTCGGCGAGAACGGCATGGCGATGGAGCAGGGCCGTGCCGCTGTCTGGCAGATCGACCCTCGCACCGGCGCGTCGCGCATTTTCGCAAGCGGCCTGCGCAACCCGGTCGGGCTCGACTTCAACCCGTGGAGCGGCGCCTTGTGGGCGGCGGTGAACGAGCGCGACGAAATCGGCAGCGACCTCGTTCCCGATTACATCACATCGGTCCGCGACGGAGCATTCTACGGCTGGCCCTACAGCTACTACGGCCAGCACGTCGACGTTCGGGTGAAGCCGCCGCGTCCCGACCTCGTCGCGAGCGCGATTCCGCCCGACTATGCGCTCGGACCGCACGTCGCCGCGCTCGGCCTGACGTTCAGCACCGGCCAGCGGCTCGGCGCGACCTACGCACAAGGGGCCTTCGTCGGTGAGCACGGGTCGTGGAATCGCAAGCCGCCGAGCGGCTACAAGGTCGTGTTCGTGCCGTTCGCCGGCGCGCAGCCGTCAGGCATGCCGAGCGACGTTCTCACAGGGTTCATCAGCGGCGGCAAGGCCTTCGGGCGCCCGGTCGGAGTCCAGATCGCGCACGACGGCTCGCTGCTCGTCGCCGACGATGTCGGCAACACGGTTTGGCGCGTGAGTGCCGCGGCAGGACGCTAGCGGCGGGAGGCTTTCGTTAACCGGCGGTTGCGGCTAGCCCTTCCAGCCGATGTTGACCGTGCTTTACGCGTTCCTTGCCGGCGCCGCGTCCGCCTTCGCGTTCGAGCCGGCCGGGCTGTGGCCGTTGCTTCCTGTCGCGTTCGCTTTGCTGTGCGAATTCATCTGCCGCTCGAACAATGTGTGGCGGGCCTTGCTGACCGGCTGGGCCTTCGGCGTCGGCCAGTTCGCCATCGGCCTCAACTGGATCGCCACGGCCTTCACCTATCAGTCGAATATGCCGGCCTGGCTCGGCTGGGTCGCGGTGGTCCTGCTCTCGCTCTACCTCGCCATCTACCCGGCGCTTGCCACCGGGCTGGCCTGGCGGTTCGGGCGCGATAATCGAGTTGCGCTCGTCCTCGTGTTCGGCGGCGCCTGGGCGGTCACCGAATGGCTGCGCGGGACGATGTTCACCGGTTTCCCGTGGAACCCGGCCGCGGCGGCCCTCGCGCCCACCCCGCTGGTCACGATCACGGCGCTCATCGGCACTTACGGGCTGTCGGGCCTCGTGGTTCTGCTCGGCGGGGCGATCTGGCTCGAATACCGGCGGCAGTGGCTGCCGCTGGTCCTGATTGTCGCCGCCACGACCGTGCTTTGGCTGCTGCCTGCCTCGGCGGTTCCGGCAGACCCGCTCACGGTCCGGAACCTGCGCGTCGTCCAGCCGAACATCGGCCAGGAGGACAAGTGGCGGCCGGGCTTCGACGAGGAGGCTGCCCGCCGGCTTGCCCTGCTGTCCGGCCGGCCCGGCGAGCCGCGCCTGCTGCTGTGGCCCGAGGCCGCGGTCACCGACCCGCTCGAGGACGCGCGCAGCGACGAGCATCAGGCATTCGCCGAGTTCCAGCGCACACGCGCCGCATCGCTGCTCGCGCCGAACGATCGGTTGCTGACCGGCGGAATTGCGGTCGCGTCGCGCGACGGCGTCCATGTCACCGCCGCCGCCAACAGCATCTTCGCGCTTGGGCCGGGCGGCAAGATCATCGGCCGCTACGACAAGGCCCATCTCGTGCCGTACGGCGAATATCTGCCGATGCGTCCGCTGCTCGAGCCGCTCGGCCTGGCGCGCCTGGCACCAGGCGACACCGACTTCACGGCCGGCCCCGGGCCGCGCACCATCGACCTTGGCGGCCAGTGGGGTAAGGTCGGCCTCCAGCTTTGCTACGAGATCATCTTCTCGGGCGAGGTGGTCGACAAGCGTCACCGCCCGGCGTTCATCTTCAACCCGTCGAACGACGCGTGGTTCGGGCGCTGGGGGCCGCCGCAGCACCTCGCCCAGGCGCGGCTGCGAGCGGCCGAGGAGGGTCTGCCCGTGGTCCGCTCGACCCCGACCGGAATCAGCGCCGTGATCGACGCGCGCGGCAACGTCATCAAGGCGCTGCCGTGGCGCACCTCGGGCGCGATCGACGCGGTCCTTCCGCCCGCCGCCAACGCGCCGCCGCCGTTCGCGCGCTTCGGCAATCTGATCCCGCTGCTGCTCGGGTTCGCCCTGATCATCGGCGGCATTGTGCTGGGCCGCCGCCGCCGCTAGAGGCGACATATAAAGCTTTCCTTATATCCCAAATCGAAGGACTCGCCTCCGCATATGCGCAGCTCGTACCTGTTCACTTCCGAATCCGTGTCCGAAGGTCATCCCGACAAGGTCGCGGATCAGATTTCCGACGCGATCGTCGACCTGTTCTTGTCCAAAGACCCCGAGGCGCGCGTCGCCTGCGAGACGATGACCACGACCAACCGCGTGGTGCTCGCCGGGGAGATCCGCGGCGAGGGGATCATGGACGAAGCGGGCAATTGGGCGCCCGGCATCCGCGAGGAGATCGAGCAGGCCGTGCGCGATGTCGTGAAGCGGATCGGCTATGAACAAGACGGGTTCCACTGGGACCGGTTCGACTTCGCCAACCACCTTCACCCGCAGTCGGCGCATATCGCGCAGGGCGTCGACGCTGCCGCGGACAAGGATGAGGGCGCGGGCGACCAGGGCATCATGTTCGGCTTCGCGTGCGACGAAACGCCGGACCTGATGCCGGCGACGCTCGACTACAGCCACAAGATCCTGGCCGAGATGGCGAAGGACCGGCATTCGGGCGCGGCACCGTTCCTTGAGCCCGACGCCAAGAGCCAGGTGACGCTGCGCTTCGAAGACGGCAAGCCGGCCAAGGCGACCGCGATCGTCGTCTCGACCCAGCACAAGCCCGGCTACGACAAGGGCGAAAAGCAGGCGCAGCTCCACGCGTACGTGAAGGATGTCGTCGCCCGGGTGATGCCGCAGCGGCTGCTCGGTAACGAGACCGTCTATCACATCAACCCGACCGGCAGCTTTGAGATTGGCGGTCCCGACGGCGACGCCGGAGTCACCGGTCGCAAGATCATTGTCGACACGTACGGCGGCGCAGCGCCGCACGGCGGCGGTGCGTTTTCGGGCAAGGACCCGACCAAGGTCGACCGCTCAGCCGCCTATGCCGCGCGCTATCTCGCCAAGAACATCGTTGCCGCGGGACTTGCGACGCGCTGCACGATCCAGCTCGCCTATGCGATCGGCGTGTCCGAGCCGCTATCGCTCTACGTCGACACGCACGGCACCGGCACCGTCGGCGACGACGCGATCGAGGCGGCGATCGGCCGGATCGGCAAGCTCGGCAAGCTGACGCCGCGCGGCATCCGCACGCACCTTGGCCTCAACAAGCCGATCTACCAGGCCACCGCGGCCTACGGCCATTTCGGCCGCCGCGCCGACGGCGACCATTTCCCGTGGGAACGCGTCGACCTGGTCGACGACCTCAAGCAGGCGGTCGCCGCCTAGCTGCTGCAGCGCTGGTCGAAGCGGCTACAGGTTGGAAGTGTCGTGCACCCCGACCCCATGCTTGTAGACCAGGTCGCCGCCCTTCCAGCCGCTGTAGAGCAGGATCAGCACGACGATCCCTGAAATGTAGATACCGGTCGACAGGATGAAGTCCGGGTCCTTCAGTCGAAGCAGCAGATTGACCAGCTCGAGCACGACCGCCGTCACGTTCGCCAGCATGTGCTTGAGCGCATCGCTCAACCGCCGCACCCGCTCGTCGCCGAGATAATCGGTCAGGCCGGTGACCGCCGCGAGCGCCGCCATCACCAGGCCAATCCCGAGCAGCCAATGCGATGCCGTTGCCCATCCCGGATCGCCGTTTCGCGAATAAACCACGTCCGCGACGAATGTCCCGATAAAGCAGACGATCGGGAATGGGATCAGCATCGGATGGATCGGATGATCGGCGATCTTAGCGGTGCTGTGCGGATACCTGCCGCGCGGTGCTTCATTTCCGTTCATTGTCTTCTCCTCGAGCGCAATCAAATGGCGGGCGGCTGCCGGCCGCCGGCGGTATAAGTCACTCGCCAGACCGCGTTGCCGACATCGTCGGCGATGATCAGGGCGCCGGTGCGGTCAATCGCGACGCCGACGGGACGGCCCCTCGCCTGTCCCTTGTCGTTGAGGAAGCCGGTGACGAAGTCGATCGGCTTGCCGACCGGGCGGCCCCCGGCAAAGCGGATGAAGACGACGCGATAGCCGTTGAGCTGGTTGCGGTTCCAGCTGCCGTGCTCGCCGACGAACGCACCGCCGGCGAACATCGCCGGGAAGCTGCTTCCGGTGTAGAAGGTGAGGCCAAGCGCGGCGACGTGCGAGCTCAGGGCATAATCGGGCGAGATTGCGCGCGCGACCAGCTCCGGATGCTGGGGACGGACCCGCGGATCGACGTGCTGGCCGTAATAGCTGTACGGCCAGCCGTAGAAGCCGCCGTCGCGAACCGACGTCATGTAATCGGGCACGAGGTTGGGCCCGAGCTCGTCGCGCTCGTTGACGACCGCCCACAAAGTGTTGCTGCCCGGGTAAAACGTCAGGCCATTGGCGTTGCGCAACCCGGTGGCGAAGAGACGGTAGGTTCCTGTCTTTGGGTCGACCTCCCAGATGGCCGCGCGGCCCGTCTCGGCTTCCGGACCGCGCTCCTGCACGTTGCTGTTGGACCCCACGCTCACGTAGAGCTTCGATCCGTCGGGACTGGCGGTGAGATCCTTGGTCCAGTGGTGGTTGATCAGCCCGGCCGGGAGATCGATGACCTTCTGGCCCCGCTCGGCGATCTTGGTTTGGCCGGGCGCGAAGCGATAGCGCATCAGCTTATCGGTCTCCGCGACATAGAGGTCGCCGCCTACCTGGACTATGCCGAACGGCGAATTCAGTTTGTCGATCAACACGGTCTTGAGCTCAGGCACGCCATCGCCGTTCGCGTCGCGCAACAGCGCAATCTGGTTGGTCGGGCCCTTGGTGCTGCTGCCGTGCGCCATGGCGAAGATGAAATCGAAAAAGGGGTTCTTGACCCGGTCGATCGGCTCCTTGGCCTGCTTCAGCGCCTGGACGACCAGGACGTCGCCATTCGGCAGCGCATAGACCCGGCGCGGGCTCATCAGGCCCGTCGCCATCGCCTGGATCCTGAAGCCCGGCGGCACCGTCGGCGCCTCATTGTTCTTCCACGCGACCGGCTTGGCCAAGTTGATGTCGGTCATGATGATCGCTTCGGCCGGCTCCGGCAGCACCGGATTGGGTCCGAGCTGCTGCGCGGGATCGATCGGCTGCGAACGGCCGCAGCCCGCAAGCGCAATCGCGGCGGCACAAATTGTCGTGCACCGGATCATCCCAGCACCTCCAGCGCCGGCCTGTGCAGCCATCCGGCGATGAGGATGAGGACGGCGCCGATGATCGACAGGATCAGTCCGAGGCCGGCGACAGCGGTCCAGCCGTCGCGCTGATGGACGAACATGCTGAGCAGCTCGACCAGCAGGGCGGCATAGAACAGCAGGAGATGCCCCCAGCCCGTGCCGGTCCGGATGGCCGGGCTGCGGATGAAATCGATCAGCAGGATCAGGGCGGCGAGAAAGCCGGAAATCAGGCCGGCAAGCAGCAGCCAGCTGGTGAACGCGAGCCACAGCAGGTTGCCGCCGCTGTTGAGGTAGGTGAGGTCGGTGAGCAGCACGCCGACGAAGCACACGACCGCGACCGGAAGCAGCATGCCGTAGAGTGGATGACGGGCGATTGCGATCTGCCGCACGGGACGTCGCACCGCTGTATCCGTCATGGATCCTCTCTTTCCCCGCGCGTTTGACGCGAAAAGGAGCAAGAGGTTCCAGTTAATCCGCAGTTACCCTTCGCGGCAGCGTATCCACCGGCGCTTGCCGCCGCGCCACACGGACCCGTCATAAACGAGACCGTTGCGACGGGCCCGGAGCTTAAGCTCCTCCTGGCGGGCATCGGGGGCAATGAGCAACAGGCGAACCTCGGCGTTATCGAGCCACCACTGCGCCTGTCTCACTGGAATCTGGCGGCCGTTGTCGAGTAGCCGCGTAAGGATCAATGGTGAGCCGGGGACATGGCCAAAGCCCACCGACACCTCGAGCGGTCGGCTATTCGCGGTCCGGCAGACGAGGCCGCCGGTCGCATCGGCTGGCGCGGCGGCCAGGAGGACGGCTGATGCAATGAAGAGCCGTTTCATCATAGCGGCAACCGTGCGTGCGCCTTGCTGAACGGGACGTTGAGCGACTAGTCGCGCTCGGCGATGACGGCGTTCAAATCCGGCGATCCGCTGACCCTCAACCGGCTCTACGGCCGGTCGAGCGGTCACAAGCTCCGCAAGGGCCAGCAGGAGCTGGTCGAGCGGCTGCTGCCGGCGATCGAGGTACCGTCCGAAGGCGAGATCATCGCGATGCGGCTATTCGGCGAGTATCGCCCGCTGCACTTCGAGATTGGCTTCGGCGCCGGCGAGCATCTCGCGGACCGCGCCGACATGCTCCCCGACCACGGCTTCATCGGCGCCGAGCCGTTTCTCAACGGCGTCGCGACGGCGCTTGGCCATATCCGTGACAAGCATCTCGCCAACGTCCGGCTGTGGCGCGGCGACGCGCTCGACGTGCTCCAGCGGTTGCCGGATGGCGCGCTCAGCTTTCTCTACCTGCTCCATCCCGACCCGTGGCCCAAGTCGCGGCACGCCAAGCGGCGGATGGTGAATGATCGTCCGATCGAGCTGTTCGCGGCCAAGCTGAAGCCGGGCGGCGAGTTTCGCCTCGCCACCGACGATCCGACCTACCTCACCTGGTCGCTGACGGTGATGCAGCGCCACGCCGCCCAATTCGACTGGCTGGCCGAACGGCCCGAGGATTTCCTTGAGCCTTCGGGCGGCTGGATCGAGACCCGTTACGGCGCCAAGTCGCGACGGGAGGGCCGTCGCCCCTATTACCTCCGCTACCGGCGTTTCTGAGCGGGCGTCAGCCGCAGCAGCCGTGCGCCAGGACCATCCTCCAGCAGGTAGACGGCGCCATCCGGCCCCTGGTCGACAGCGCGGATGCGCTTGCCCATGTCCCACTGGTCGCCCTTTCTCGCCCGATCGCCATTGATGTCGACGCGGATCAAGGCCTCGCCCGATAGCGCCGGGATCAACGCATCGCCCTGCCACTGCGGGAACAGGATACCGGTATAGATCAGCAGGTCGGCGGGCGAGATGGACGGGTTCCACCAGACCTTCGGTGCCTCGAAGCCGTCCCCGGGCCGGTGATCGGGAATGTCGACGTCATTGTAGTTGCTGCCGTTGGACGCGCGCGGGTACCCGTAATTGCGGCCCTCGACGATCAAATTGAGCTCGTCGCCGCCCTTGGGCCCCATCTCGGTCTCCCACAGCCGCCCGTCGGGCGCGAACGCCAGGCCGAGCGGATTGCGGTGGCCGAGCGTCCAGGTTTCAGCGGGCGTGCGGTTCGGCCCAGGCCACGTCACTTGGCGCCCGGCCGCCCGCTTTGCGACTTCGCTGTCTTCGGGGGGGTCGATAACCGTCACCGTGGCAGCGCCAAGACGTTCGTCGGCTCGTCCGATTATCGGCTTCCCGTCGAGCGTCAGGTGCAGCACCTTGCCCATCGGCAAATTCGGGTCCTGCGCCGGCGTGAAGCGCTGCCTGTCACCAGCGCTCAGGAACAGCGACTTGCCGTCGGGCGCAAAGGCGATGCGTGCGCCAAAGTGGCCGCCCGCGCCGCCGGTGGGGTTGCGCCAGATCACCTGGAATTGCTGAAGCGATGGAGTGCCCCCGAGAACGAGCTTCGCCCGCGCGAGCGCAAGTTGACTGCCGCCGAGCTGCGACGGCTCCGAATAAGTGAGGTAGATCAGGCCATCGCCGGCAAAACTCGGCGAAGCGACAACGTCGAGCAGCCCGCCCTGCCCTTCCGCGACCACGGCCGGCGCGCCTGAAACCGCCTGCTTGCGGCCCGTGGCGACGTCAACCAGCCACAATCGTCCGGCCTTCTCCGTGACCAGCGCGGTATTGGTCCTGCGCACGCCCGACCCGGGAAGGAAGTCCATCGCCCAGGGAGAGTCGAAGATCGTGACCTCCGCTGTCGTGAACGGCGGCCTGGTCGCCGGCAGGTTGGCGGGCGCGCTCGATCCCTCCTGGGCATTGGTCGGGGTTGACGTGCCGCACGCTGCAAGGACCAGCAGTGCGACGACAGGGACGGGACGCGGCTTCATACGATATTCCTTGGGCTGAATATTGAACCAAAGTGCTGTTGCGCCGCTCTACAGAGCATGATGCAGCAATGCAGCCTTCTCTCGCTTGCCACCGCCGTCCCGCCGCTTGTCGTCGAGCAGGCCGAGGCGAAGGCACGAGCCCGCGAAGCGTTCGGCGGCAAGAAGGCGCTGTTCGATCGCCTCGCAGGCGTGTTCGACAATGCCGGCATTGCCCGAAGGCATATCGTTGCTCCGCAGGCTTGGTACATGTCGGGCCATGGCTGGCATGACCGCAACCAGGTCTATCTGGAAGCCGCCGAGCAGCTGTTCATCGACGCCGCCACCGCAGCAATCGAAAAAGCGGGCCTGACACCGAGCGATATCGACGGCGTGGTGACTGTTTCGACGACCGGGATCGCGACGCCAAGCCTGGAGGCGCGGGTCGCGGCCCGCCTGGGGCTGCGAAGCGGCGTACGCCGAGTTCCCGTGTTCGGCCTCGGTTGCGCCGGCGGTGTCAACGGCCTGTCGATCGCTTCGCGGCTCGCCGCGGCGGATCCCGGCAGCATCTGGCTGTTCGTCACGGTCGAGACCTGCTCCATCTCGATTCGTC
>DATENV010000248.1:0-2261 GCA_035274805.1 Sphingomicrobium sp.
CTGACCGGCAAGGGTTCGAGTGAAGCGACGCGGGCGAGCTTCCGCCAGCGCTTCGCCGACGGCAGCCTCGATCAGGCCGAGGTGGAGATCGAGGTGGATGAGGCGCCGTCGCTGCCGTTCGAGATTCCCGGCATGGGCGCGCAGGTGTTCGACCTCAAATCGATGATGGGCAAGGCGCTCGGCCAGGGTCCGCGCAAGCGGCGCAAGCTCAAGGTGCCCGAAGCCTTCGCCCGCCTGACCGACGAGGAGGCCGACAAGCGCCTCGACCCCGACGACATCAACCGCGTCGCGCTGGCCGATGCCGAGGCCAACGGCATCGTCTTCCTCGACGAGATCGACAAGATCGCGGTCAGCGACGTCCGCGGCGGGTCGGTCAGCCGGGAGGGGGTCCAGCGTGACCTGCTGCCGCTAATCGAAGGGACGACCGTCGCGACCAAATACGGGCCGCTCAAGACCGACCACATATTGTTCATCGCCTCGGGCGCGTTCCACATCGCCAAGCCCGCCGATTTGCTGCCCGAGCTCCAGGGGCGCCTGCCGATCCGCGTCGAGCTGAAAGCGCTGACGCAGGAGGATTTCGTGCGCATCCTGTCGGCGACGCGCGCCAGCCTGACCGAGCAATATCAGGCGTTGCTCGGTACCGAAGGAGTGACGGTCACCTTTGCCGAGGACGGCATCGGCGCGCTCGCGCGGATCGCCGCCGAGGTCAACGAGGCGGTCGAGAATATCGGCGCGCGGCGGCTGCAGACGGTGATGGAGAAACTCCTAGAGGACGTCAGCTTCGACGCCGAGGACCGCCGCGGCGAGACGCTGGTCGTCGACGCGGCGTTCGTCGAGCAGCAGCTGAGCTCCATCGCCCGTAACGCCGACCTCAGCCGCTACGTGCTCTGAGCTGCCGTTCCGCCGCTTGTCGCCTGCCTCGAACGGCTCGGCGAGCCAGTGGCATCGCAGGGCGACGCATTTCGTTGTCCGCCCCACATGCCCAATCGGGAGTAGGATCATGCGATTGCACCTGAACAGCCTCGCGGCGGTCATCGCGCTTGTCGTTTCGACGACCGCCGGCGCACAGGACATTACGAAAAAGCCCGTGACGGGGGCTGACCGGAAGAAGGCCGCGGCGGCGACCGCGGCGCCAAAGACGGACGAGACCTCGACGAAGCCTGCCGAGCCTGCCGGGTCGGCGCCGACCGTGGTTGCCTCGCCAACCACGGCACAGCCGGCAACGACGATCCCGACCACCACAGTAGCAGCGCCCGACGAGCCGGCGCCGCCGCAGAGCACCGCCCCCGGGCAGGCCGCAACGACGCCGGGTCAATCTCAAACGAGCCCGGGCGAGGCGAGCGACATGACCCCGGCCCAGACGAGCACGACCCCGTCGGGACAGCCAGTTCCTTCCGACCAGGCACAGGCCAATCAGGTGACTGCGGCGACCGCAGCCGATGTGAAGGCCGGCATCGCGGTGTTCGATCAAAAGGGTGGCTCCGTCGGCAAGATCGTGTCGGCCACCGCGAAGGAAGCCGTGATCGACACCGGAACGGTCAAGGCCGCGATCCCGCTGTCGAGCTTCGGCAAGAACGACAAGGGCCTGGTCATCAGCATGACCAAGGACGACATTGACGCGGCGGCGAAAAAAGCCGCCCCGAAGAAGAAATAGGCGTCAGCCGCCGGCCCGCCGGTAGCGCCAGGTCAGTCCGTTGACGAACGGCGGCCAGGCGCTGGTCTTGACGCCGGCGAGCCGCAGCCAGTCGGCGACCACGGCATTGCAGGTCCGGATTGCGTTGGCCCGGCCGCTAGCGCGATAGAAGGCATCGGCCGGGCCGTAGCCCGGATGGTCGATCCGCTGGGGCCGGCCGTTCGGTCCGCGCGCGAAGTCGGCGCGGATCGCCGCCCAAAGCCGGCGATATTCTTCCGGGCGGAGCCGGATTTGCCGCACCGCATAATCGGGGCTCGGCACATATTCGACGTGCATCACGCGATAGCCGCCGGCGAGGCCCGCCCAGCTGGTACGCGGCGTCAGGTCCCACCAGGTCGGGGTATCGAGATAGACCCGCTGCTCGCCCGATCCGAACGCGATCCAGCGCGCGCCGGGGTCGGCGGCGGCGAAGTCGCGCCTGGGGATCAGCGGCGCCCAATCGAGGCCGTGGGCCGTGACCGGCATGATGATGTCGGCGTGGACGCCGTTGTCGGCAAGGTAGATCGTGGTGCCCTCGTCGGCTTCGCGCCAGCCGTGGTTCACGGGCAGCAGCGAACCGGCCAGCGCT